>DOHD01000128.1:0-8327 GCA_003535455.1 Acidimicrobium sp. | reverse complement strand
GCGTCGGCTCGCGATGAATCGTTGGACCTGAAAGTAAAACAAAAAATACATGTAGTCGGCATCGGCGGCCCGGGAATGTCGGCAGTGGCAACTGTGTTGGCCGAGATGGGGCATCAAGTCTCGGGTAGTGATATTCATGATTCCGAAATGATCCAGAGGCTGATCAAATTGGGCATCACGATAAATATTGGGCACGATCCCGCAGTGGTCAAAAATTGTGATTTCGTTACAGGCTCACCGGCAATTGCCATGACGAACATCGAATATCAGCGGGCGCGCCAATCAGGCATTCGAGTGCTGACGAGAGCCGAAACTCTCGCCGCGATTTGTCGATGTGCAACAAGCATCGGTGTTGCCGGCACACACGGCAAGACGACTACATCTTCGATGTTGGCGACAATTTTGCTGGGTGCTGGTAAAGACCCGAGTTATTTGATTGGTGGCGATGTTGTCGCGTTTAGCCGAGGCGCAACATGGACAAACAGCGAACTTCTTGTTGTTGAAGCCGACGAAAGCGATGGCACCCACGCACAATTGCCTCTGGCGGCGACCATTTTGACGAATGTCGACGTCGACCATTTGGATCACTTCAAAACGCAGTCTGCAATTGAAGAAAGTTTTCGTGATTACACAAAAAATATCTCGGGTCCGCGAGTTTTGTGTCAAGACGACCGAGTTTGCGCATCAATTGCCAAAGCGTGCGAGGCGATTACCTATTCGGTTAACCCCGGGTCAGACGCCAACTTTGTGGCGACTGATGTTCAATTTAAGAATGCCGGTGCGACTTTTAAAGTTGTGCAAAATATCGGCAGCCGAAAAGTCGAACTTGGTCTCGTAGGTTTGCCGCAGCGCGGCATTCACAATGTCAGCAATGCTCTTGGCGCCATCACAATGGCGATGCAATTCGGGGTCGCTTTTGATCACGCTGCAGACTCGTTGAGCAGATTTGGTGGGGTAGCCCGCCGATTTGATGTGCAAGGCATCGAAGGTGGTGCGACTTTTGTCGACGACTATGCCCACTTACCGAACGAGATTGCCGCCGTTCTTACGGGTGCTCGAGATGAGTCAGACAAATGGTCGCGTGTAGTTGCGGTGTTTCAACCAAACAGATTTAATCGAATGTCTGTCATGTCGCATCTTTATGCCGACGCATTCGTAAATGCCGATCTGGTGATAATCACCGATATATATTCGTCGGGAACCAGACCAATTGCCGGTGTCACGGGTGAACTTGTGGTCGATGCGATTCGAAAATCACATCCTGAAAGCAAGGTCGTTTATCTGGCAAACCGCGCAGATCTCGTAGAGTTCTTGGCGAATGAAATCAAGTCAGGCGATCTATGCATTTCAATGGGCTGTGGCGATATTGCCACATTGCCGCGTGAAGTGATCTCGCGGCGAAGAGGTCTTTCGAAGTGATTTCAAAATTAGTTCATCCCAGTGACAAAGACTTGAATCGTTTCGCTTCTTTGCTCGGCGATCGAATTACTCGCGACGAACCAATTGGTCCGTACACGACATATCGTGTTGGCGGGTCGGCGTCGTTGTTTATGCGAGCAATGAGCGTCGACGATTTGCATGCCGTGTCGCGCGCGCTGGCAAAAGTCACGATTCCGGTGCTGATGCTGGGCCGTGGAAGCAACATGTTGATTTCTAGCGGCGGCTTTAGAGGTCTGGCCATCGCACTTGGTCCATTTGCCGAGCAGATTGTCCTTCCTAATTTGAATCAAGAGCCGATTCTTGTTGTTGGTGCGATGGCATCGCTACCGATCGTTGCTCGTCAAAGCGTGGCTGCCGGTTTGCGCGGCTTTGAGTGGGCGGTCGGCGTGCCAGGTTCGATCGGGGGTGCCGTGAGAATGAATGCGGGCGGTCACGGCTCGGACATGATCGCGTCGTTGCTTAGCGTGCGACTTTTTCACCTCCAGCGGGGAATCGAAGCAAATGTTTCGGCCGCCAACATGGGTCTGCGTTTTCGTGGCTCTGATTTGGGCGACAATCACATCGTTCTCTCGGCTGTATTGCGCCTCACCTGGGGCGATAAAGCCGAAGGTGAATCACGGTTGGCAGAAATCGTTAAATGGCGTCGTGAGAATCAACCAGGCGGCCAAAATGCGGGTTCAGTTTTCGTGAATCCAGTTTCGGGTGGATCTTCGGCAGGTGCACTCATTGATGGTCTCGGATTGCGCGGTTTTCGGATTGGCAGCGCGGTCGTTTCTGAAAAGCACGCAAACTTTATTCAGGCCGACGAAGATGGCAATGCCGATGACGTCGTCGAGTTGATGACTTTCGTTCGTCAACGCGTTGCTGAGGCTTATTCAATAGATCTTCGCAGCGAGATACGACTCGTCGGTTTTTCATCGACAATCGCTCAACATGCAGGGGCGTTAGACCAAATCAAAACTTCTCGCAACACTCAACTCGAATCTGCGTTTGGGTCGACAAACAACACAGACTTGTCGATACCCGTGCCTTCGTTCGCTGAGCAACTTTCCGACGATGTATTGGCAGAACTTAAAGACGCATTTGAAGGCGATGCAACCCCAACCGGAAATCTCAGAGTTGTGAGGCCAATCGACTCAACAAATTCGCGCGAGAAGACGAAAGACGACGCGACATCGACGACCAACTCGTCGCTGACACTCAAAACGAATAATGGTCGCATAGTAATAATTGATGAAGATCTCAGATTACCCGTAGACGTCGACCACCCGATCGATGAAATGACAAGTTCGGTGAATGTTGCGCCGACGTCTGATCCGAGCAATATCATCCGCGATTCACGCATCGAAGATCGGCGCAAAACCGTTGTCAAAAATATTGCGTCGAATCGTCGCAAGTTGCTCGTCGCCGTTGGTTCAGTTGTCGGGGTCGTCGCCTTTATATTGATAGTTCTGGCGTCACCGATCATCGGAGTGCGCAAAATAGAGGTTGAAGGCGCTAGATACGTCAGCGCCGATCTATTGATCGCCGTTGAAAAGTCGCTTGACGGCAAATCAATTTTGACCGTCGATACAAGAGCCGCCGAAAGACGACTTGAAGGTGATCCGTGGGTTGAGTCTGTGCGAATCAAGTCGTTCTTTCCGTCAAGGCTCGTCATCGAGATCGTCGAGCGTAAGCCCGTTGCCTTTTATATAGGTGTAGACAATCGGTCGCGAGTTGTTGATCCACAAGGACGAGTTTTAGCAGTTGAAACGGGTCAGCCCACGCAGTATTTGCAAATTACGGGCGTTGGACCAAACCTTGCACCGGGGGCCAATGCAGGCGCTGTATATCGGGCAGCGGCGCAACTCGCGGCGGGTTTGCCCGATGAGTTGAGCGAGCGAGTTTTGAATGTTGGCGTGGGCGGACCAAATCAACTCTTGATGACATTGCGCTCCGGAACTTTGATCAATTTCGGTCCACCTGTCGACTTGCAGAATAAGTTGATCTCTCTACTGGTCTTATTGCGTCGACAAGATGCGAAGCAGATTATCTCAATAGATTTAACAGACTCACGAACACCAACCGTAAAGTCGAAGTAGAGACTTTCTCTCAACTCGTCTTAACGTCCCGCTTATGTTTGGTGCATGCTGTCAGGTGTGGCAGAATAACTGCACTCACAATAAGTGAGCAAAACAAGCGCAAGCAGCGGGGGTTAATCCTAAATGGTCGGTCATCCACAAAATTATCTGGCAGTCATCAAAGTCATCGGTGTTGGCGGTGGCGGCGTAAACGCAATCAACCGCATGATGGAGTCAGGCATGCGTGGTGTCGAGTTTGTGGCTATTAATACCGACGCACAAGCGTTGTTGCTGAGTGATGCGAGCGTGAAGATCGACATTGGTCGCGAATTGACGAGGGGTCTTGGTGCAGGAGCAGACCCAGAAGTTGGTCGCGAGGCCGCCGAACAACATCGTGATGAGATTCAAGAAGTCGTCGCGGGTGCAGACATGGTTTTCATCACGGCAGGAGAGGGCGGTGGCACTGGCACTGGCGCCTCGCCGGTTATCGCTGAGATCGCCAAAGCAGAGGGCGCGCTAACCGTCGCAGTTGTCACGCGACCATTTGCGTTTGAAGGTCGGCGTCGCTCGGTGCAGGCTGATGCTGGCATTGCAGCATTGAAAGAAAAAGTTGACACGCTCGTTGTCATTCCAAACGAGCGTTTGATAGCAATCTCAACCGACAAAACGACGATGCTTGACGCGTTCAAGCGCGCCGACGAAGTATTGGTGCAAGGTGTCGCTGGCATCACAGGCTTGATCACAACACCGGGTTTGATCAACACCGACTTCGCCGACGTCAAGGCCGTTTTGGCAAACGCAGGCACCGCGCTAATGGGCACAGGTGCGGCAAGCGGCGATAACCGAGCGGTGTTGGCGGCAAATGCGGCGATCAATTCGCCATTGCTTGAAGCGTCACTCGAAGGTGCACGGGGCATCGTCGTCAATATCACTGGTCCGTCCGATGTCGGTCTATTCGAAGTGACCAACGCAATGGAGATCGTGCGCGGTGTCGCGCATCAAGATGCAAACATTATTCACGGGTTGGTCATCGATGACGACGTCAATGATGAAGTTCGGGTAACAGTCGTAGCCGCGGGCTTTGAACGTTGGGACAGCGCGGCGCAACGCACCGCCACTCGTGGTGATGGTCGCAATACGGCAACTGCAGGCACGGCTCGCCCCGAACCCAAGGGTGGGCGATTGAAAGATTTGTTTGGTGGCACATCTGATCCGCTGAGTGGCGCAGATGACGACGATGATCTTCCATCGTTTTTGAAATAGATTACGCATGTCGGTGACGACATGAACGCGATCGATCTGTCGCAAGTCGGTTCTCGTGTCGCACAAGTTCGAGAGCGAATAAAGATCGCCGGCGGCTCTCAAGTTAAGTTGATCGCCGTCACCAAAACTTTTGATGCGGCGGCGATGATCGCCGCGTTTGACGCGGGTTGTGACGGTATCGGTGAAAACTATGCACAAGAGTTGATTGCTAAGATTCGCAAACTGCCAACTACCAAACGACTTCCGGTAAATTTCATTGGTCGATTGCAGACAAATAAAATCAAGTCGCTCGCCGACATTGTCGATGTATGGCAGAGCATTGACCGCGCTGAATTGATTAAAGAAATCGCCAAGCGTTGCATCAAACATAATTCGGGCATAAAACCTCAAGTTATGTTGCAGGTCAACGCGACTGGTGAATCCGACAAGGGTGGTTGTCAACCTGCAGAGGTCGAACAATTGTTGAGTCTTGCGATCAGCAACGGTCTCGAAGTTTTGGGTTTGATGACAGTTGGCCCTACTGATAACGACCCGCATCGGTCACGCGTCGCGTTTCAGTTGGTTCGCAGACTAGTGGATGACCTTGGTTTGTCGCATTGCAGCATGGGCATGACTGGGGATCTTGAGATCGCGGTCAACGAAGGCTCAACAATGATACGTGTCGGCTCGGCATTGTTCGGACCCCGCAGTTAAAAATTTGTGACCGGTGCGCAGGCTGGATGTCCGTTAGTTGGGGCGAATTTTGAACTATCCTCTTCATATGTCAATGTTTCGGCGAGCAATGGATTATTTGGGTCTAGGTCCAGATGAGGCCTACGACGATTATGACGAGTCGGTTGCAGTTGAACGAGATCGTCGCATGCCAAGTCGTGGTCGTCAGCGCGCAGAGCGATTTGATGATCTCGAGCCAGGCTACGACGAATACGACGATCGAGCGATGGTTGAACCACGTTCAAGTGGCATGCGTGCGCAACAGGCCCAACACGATTCGGGTGTGACCGTGCGACCAGTTGGTGGTCGTCGCACAGAAGCAGTTGCTCGTCCTGTAATGCCTGCCAGTGATCCGGTGACTATTCGTCCGACGAGTTATGAAGACGCCAAAGAGATTGCCGATCGCTTCAAAGAAGGCAACCCAGTTATTATCAATGTGCAATCAACCGATCAAAAGACGATGAGGCGAATCATCGATTTTGCAAGCGGCGTTTGTTATGCAAACAACGGCACCATGGAGAAAATGAGTAACGGTGTCTTCATGATGAAGCCGTTTGGCGCACGCGTTACTCGCGGCTAGCGCAGAATTGGCGCACTAAATGATCGAACTTTTGTGCACTCTCGTTCAAATCTTTATTTACATGATCATCGTGCGCGTGGTGTTGTCGTGGTTTCCGTCCACAAGTGGCGGGGTCGTGGCGCAGATTTCATATTTCGTCGGTCGATTCACCGAACCCGTTCTTGATTGGGTGCGTCGCGTCATGCCTCGCACGGGCGCGCTCGACTTGTCGCCACTAGTCGTGCTGTTATTTTTGCAAATCGTCGTGCAGCGCATGATTCTGAAGTGTTAATTAACTCGTGTCTTACCCGCAGGTAGAACCACAGCCGAACTTTCCATCACTTGAGAATCAAGTTCTCGAATANNGAAAATGAGTTTGTCTTTTACGATGGTCCGCCGTTTGCCAACGGCTTGCCGCATTACGGTCATTTATTGACTGGTTTCGTCAAAGATGCCGTGCCTCGTTATCGCACGATGCGCGGTCAACGTGTCGAGCGACGATTCGGTTGGGACTGTCACGGCCTACCAGCTGAGGCCGAAGCCGAGCGACAACTCGGCATTTCTGGTCGCCAGGCAATCACCGATTTTGGTGTCGACAAGTTCAACGACTATTGCCGAACCTCTGTTTTGCAATACACCAGCGACTGGGAGCGTTATGTCACGCGCCAGGCTCGATGGGTCGACTTTGAAAACGACTACAAAACTCTCGACACTCCGTATATGGAGAGCGTCATGTGGGCCTTCAAAACATTGTGGAACAAGGGCCTTATTTATGAGGGCTTTCGAGTGTTGCCATATTCATGGGCACTTGAGACCCCGCTTTCAAATACAGAAACCCGAATGGATGATGCCTATAAGCAAGTACAAGATCCGGCGCTAACTGTCGGTTTTGAACTTTCATCGGGTGAACTCTTGTTGGCATGGACAACAACACCCTGGACACTGCCTTCGAATTTGGCCTTGGCGGTCGCGCCAGACGTTGAATATGCGGTTATCGAGTTCGCCGAACGAAAACTGATTCTTGCCGCCGAACGATTGTCGGCATACGAGAGAGAATTCTCGGGGGCCAAAGTTGTCGAAACAATTTTGGGCACCCAACTTGTTGGTCGTACCTACAAACCTTTGTTCAACTATTTCGCCGATCAACCTGGTGCATTTCGAGTTATTGCGGGCGACTTCGTAACGACCCAAGACGGCACGGGCGTAGTTCACATGGCGCCAGGGTTTGGCGAAGACGACCAGAGGGTTTGTCAAGAGGCAGGCATTGGGTTGGTCGTGCCAGTTGATTCGCGGGGCTGTTTCACCAATGAAGTGTCAGATTTTGAGGGTCAACTAGTTTTCGACGCAAACCCCGCGATTATCAAAGTGCTCAAAGAGCGTGGTGTCGTCTTTCGGCATGAGACATACGATCACGCCTATCCGCATTGTTGGCGCACCGGCAAACCGCTGATCTATAAAGCGGTAGGTTCGTGGTTCGTCAAGGTAACCACGATTCGTGATCGCATGGTCGAGCTCAACGAGCAAGTTCGCTGGGTTCCTGATCACTTACAACACGGAAGTTTCGGCAAGTGGCTCGAGAACGCCCGTGATTGGACAATTAGCCGTAATCGTTTTTGGGGTTCACCGATTCCGGTTTGGCGAAGCGATGATGCGAACTATCCGCGCATCGATGTCTACGGAAGTCTTGAAGAACTTCGAAAAGACTTCGGCGTAGACATTCAAGAACTGCATCGACCGACCATCGACAATTTGGTGCGCCCAAACCCCGACGACCCAACTGGCAAGTCGATGATGCGTCGGGTGCCCGAAGTTTTGGATTGCTGGTTCGAAAGCGGATCAATGCCGTTTGCTCAGGTGCACTATCCGTTCGAAAACCAGCAATGGTTCGAAAATCATTATCCGGGCGACTTCATTGTTGAATATATAGGTCAAACTCGCGGCTGGTTTTACACCTTGCATGTTCTCGCGACTGCGTTGTTCGACCGACCCGCGTTTTCGAATTGCGTCAGCCACGGCATTGTGCTCGGTGAAGATGGCGCAAAAATGTCAAAAAGCTTGCGAAATTATCCAGACCCGATGAAAGTTTTCGACAGCCACGGCGCCGATGCGATGCGATGGTATTTGCTTTCATCGTCGATCTTGCGTGGCTCAGATTTTGCGGTGACCGACGACGGAATGCGCGACACCGTTCGCCAGGTGATGTTGCCTCTTTGGAACAGCTGGTATTTTCTCTCGCTTTATGCGAACGCCGAATCGGTTGCTGGCATCGTTGATGCATCGAGCGAGAACGTTCT
>DOHD01000040.1:23476-25476 GCA_003535455.1 Acidimicrobium sp. | reverse complement strand
GCGCTCGGCAACACGCTCGGTTGGGTCAGAATCGTCATCGGCAAGTTGCTCCTGCCAAAATTCTACCTTGCACGCATTGATGCAATCGCTTCAAATGTTTGTGATCTAGTTAGTTTTGTATTCTTATCGTGTGCAAGGCCCCTGGTCACCGTTAAGAATTCGTGCCTTTCGCGCACTCTGGCTGGCAGGTCTCGTTTCAAACATCGGCACGTTCATGCATATCGCGGCCGCCGCATGGACGATGACAACACTTACAGATTCAGCCACCTTGGTTGGTCTCGTGCAAACAGCGTGGGCAACGCCCGGATTTCTGCTTGCACTTTACGCCGGCGCATTTGCCGACATGGTAGATCGTCGGCGATTAATTTCAGTCACATCTTTATTTGCGCTCATCGTTGCTGCGCTGCTTGCATTCTTGCAGTGGTCTGGTGGTCTCACCATTGAACTATTGATTCTCGGTACGTTTTTCGAATCAGTTGCTCTGACACTCTCGGCGCCTGCATTCATGGCACTTACTCCAGAACTTGTCGACGAACCTCGCTTACCGCCAGCGATCGGCCTTGACGCTGTTTCTCGCAACATCGCCCAATCTGTGGGTCCTGCTATCGCGGGGATAATTATTGCCGCGATTAATCCTGGCGCGGTGTTTGCGCTTAACGCCGCATCGTTCGTTGGCATCGTTGCGGTTGCACAACGTCGAGGTTCGGCGGCGCGCCTGATTGTGCATCGTCAATCTTTAAATCAAGCCATAAATAATGGGATCAAACATGTTGTGGGCACAAAGCAGTTGCGCAATTTGGCGTCACGACTAGCGATCATGCTTGGTGTCACATCGGTGCTCACTTCGGTGTTGCCACTTTTTGCTAAACAGAGTCTGCAGGTTGCATCCAACGGTTTCGGCGTTCTTTCGGGCGCGCTTGGTGTCGGCTCTGTCGGTGCAGTTTGGGTTTTGCCGCGCATTCGTACAAAGTTCGGCACTGAAACAATCACCTTGGTCGCGGCGGCAATTTGGTCGTTGAGTGTCGCACTTTTGTCTGCAACGTCAGCGATGGTGGTTGCAGTCGTGGCTCTATTTATTTGTGGTGCATGCACAATGGCGATGCTTAACATCCTGTTTTCGACATTCATGGTGCAACTACCCAATGAATTGCGCGGTCGAGGCTCGTCGTTGGCGATGCTGATGGTCTGGTTCGGCATCGCGCTCGGCACGTTTATCTGGGGTGCCGTCGCCGCGACAATCGGCGTCGGTCAGGTTCTGTTGGTCGCTGCGGTCGTCAATTGTCTTGCGGCGGTTATCAATCGCTTTGCACTTCGCGTTGTCAGTTGATCTCGAAAACACTTCGCAAAAAATTGATGTCGGCACTCAATGCTTGGCGATATGGCTCTGTTTGGTGATATGCCAGCCCAAAGTGTCCGCCTTTTATTTCGACTAACTGTTTTGGTGCTTGAATCAAGTCGAAACAGCGGCGATTCGTCGACAAATCGCACATCGGCACTTCGTCGTCTGTGGCGATCACAAACAAGGTTGGCACTTTCAAATATTTTGCTGGCAGACGTTGCTCGTTGAATTGTGCTTCAAGTTTGCGCTGCAAGATAAAAACTTGATTCGACCAGTTACTGTCATATTTTTTGCGCATTCGGGTCACATAGCCAACTGCCGCACCGCCATCGACAATCACCGGCCCTTCGCCTTCATGCAGTCTGCTCATTCGCACTGCTAGTTCGCGCACTGGCACAGTCGACAAATCAAGACTCGACCAGTTCTGTCGCAGCCATTCGAACTTTTCGGGGCTTTCGTCAAATTTTGTAGTGCTGTTGCCGCACACGGGCGTGTGGGCAATCACTGCTCGCACGCGATCGTCGAACACGCCAATAAATTGGGCGACGAGAGACGAAGCACTCTGACCAAATACTGCGATTCTTTGTTTGTCGATGCCGCTTTGGCTTGTCGCAAAACTAATTGCATCGCGATAGCCACGAATCTGCAATAAATTATCGAA
>DOHD01000040.1:15169-23436 GCA_003535455.1 Acidimicrobium sp. | reverse complement strand
AACACCGAAAACCCGTGCGCCATCACGACCACAGGTGCATCTGTGGTGTCGTTAGCGGGCCGATATAGGCGCCCTCGCAGAGTTGCACCCTCTGACTCGAACTCAACTCGCTCGTAATTCACTGCTATCGTGCGTCCCTTAATGGAATTGCCAATTTGGTCTGATTACTTTTAATACCAATTCAAAATGCAGTAAATCGAATTTTCATTCCCCGATAATTGCAAACCGACAGAGTTTGATTTAATCGTCGATGGTGGCGGCCCGCCGGGTTGCGGTCCACCGGGTTGCGGTCCACCGGGTGGCGATCCACCGGGTGGCGGTCCACCGGGTGGCGGTCCGCCAGGTTTTGGCCCAGCACCTCCACCCATATCCATCGGTGCTGCAGCTGCACCAGTCTGTGTTGTTGGTGTTCCACGCAGGCAACCAAGAATATATGGAAAAGAAAGCGTGGCGTGATAGCCGTAAGTGCCATCGGGTTGAATTCTTCCATTGCACTCATCAAGAATCGTCGAACTTGGAGTCGCGTTGTATTTGTAAGCATCCCAGACATTTTTTTTAGGATCTCCTGTCAGCACATAACCAGATTTGACAAGCGCCGTTTTTGTGCACTTTAGGTTCAGACAACCTGTTGGTCCGTAGATCGGAAATCCGTCGATCGCATAGCCGATGATTCCAGTTTTCTTTAAATTGCAAATTGCGATCGTGATCAATACATGTAGGTGATATTCGCTTTGTGGCCCGGCATGACCACCGCAATTGTCCAGCATTTTGTTGTAATAAGGGTCGCCGTATGCCGATTCGGTTGGAACCGGACCTTCGGTGGCTCCGTATACAAGTAGGCCAGAAGTAGTAATACCTAAGGTTCCGAGGCGATTAACAATCTTTGTCGGTGATGACGCGAGCGCCGGAATTCGCGGAAATTTAACTGTCAGATTTTGTGGCAAAAGTTGATGCGGCGTTTTCGACACAAACGGATAACTGATCATGTTGTTCGAAGTCACTTCAACTTCTGTCGCGGTACAAGCCACGCTCTGTGATGGCTTGATATAACCGTCGCCTGCGCCATTCGATTTTGAAAGGTTTAGAAATTGCGCGGTTGGGCACTTCACCAGCACTTGTGGTTTTGCTGAAACGTTGTCACTCGGCGCCACTACAGCCCCAGACAGAACCATTGAAAGTAGAACTAGCCGTGCTTTCACTGTTTATTTCTATCAGATTCCAATCCAAGGCAGGTTTCACTTGATTATTAACGGCTACGCTTTCGTTGTTGAAAATGTCAAATCAATGTCAGTGAATTTCTTTTATAACGTGTCGAAGGGAGCTTGCAGTGAAAGAGAGACACGGTTGTGCACTCGTCACTGGAGGATCTCGAGGAATCGGCAACGCAATAGCAAGACAGTTAGCGCTTGATGGTTACCACGTAGTTCTGCTGGCTAGAGATGTTCAATTGCTCAAGGCAGAATGTGAATTTATAAATTCGAATGGCGGAAGTGCTTCGTTTGTGGCAGTCGATTTTCTTCTACCAAATTATTCAGCCGCAATAACAAGTCATTTAGACGAAAACTTACTTCATCCAAATATTTTAATTAACGGACTTGGAGGCGGTTTTGGAAGCAAAAGCTTTGACTCAATAGATATTTATTCAAAAGTGATGCATCTAAATTTTTTAGTCGCCCATTCCTTGGCGGGTCTGATTGTGGAAAATGCAAAAAAGCAGGATTGGGGAAGAATTATCTACATTGGAACCCTTGCCATTAATCACAAGTCTGCGTCAGCGCCATACGTCGCAGCGAAAGCTGCACTCATGGCGTATATGAAAGTGATGGCGAAAGAACTTGCAATGCTTAATGAAAATTTTGTTGCTTGTGCAGTTTCTCCCGGTGCTATCAATGTTCAAGGAAAATACCTGAACAACCTCGCAAAAAATGAACCCGAAAAATTGGTGCAATTTTTGAAACAAAATTCAGTAGCGGCGGGCCGATTGGGCGAGNNGCCTGAAGAAGTTGCGAGGGTCGTCAGTTTTCTATGTGATCGAAAAACCACCTATCTGAATGGTTGCAACATTGAAATCGATGGAGGAGCGTCTAATTGAGAGTTTTGGTTATCGGTGGTAAGGGAAACCTTGGTAGTGAGTACTGTAAATATTTAAGTAATCAGGGTTTGACTCCCATAGTTTTTGATGTTCCTAGCGATATATATGCAATTCGAGCCAGCGACATTAAAAATTTTTCTCCGGATTTTGTGATCAATTTTGCAATGATTGCAGATCTGAAGCGACAGCATATCCATTTGGATTCTGAAGACTATCGAGTCAACGTGAAAGGACTAGAAAATCTTCTTCAGGTCGTTTCAGACTCTCGATTACCACTAATTCAAATCTCAACCCGTGAAGTTATTGGCTTGAGAGATTTTCGAAAAGATCCACTTAAGTTATTTTCAGGCGAACACGACTTACGTCGAATTTCTGAGAATGAGCCTTGCTTCCCATTGCACTCTTATGGGAAAACAAAACTTTTGGCAGAGTATTTGTGCCAGGGGTACGAGAAAGGAACAGTTATTCGCCTAAACACGCCCTACACCGATAATTGGGGTTTGGGAAAAGGGCTTATATCGGTTCTGGTTAAAAAATCTTGTTTAGACGGAAAAGTCCGACTTGATAATTTAGGTCGTGCAGTTCGAGACCCGCTTCATGTAAGTGATCTAGCAGATTTGACACTGAAAATATTTGAAGATGGTGCATATCAGCAAGTGTTAAATGCTGCTGGAGGAGAAGAAAACATCATTTCACTTAGGGAGATTTGCGTTGCTGCAAATCCTGAAGTCGTTATTGAAAATGGATCAGAAAACCTTGACTATGGTTTCATAATGGATATTCAAAATGCCATTAACTTGGGCTGGCAGCCACGGGTGAGCGTAAGGTCTTGGCTTCGCAGTATAAAAAGCTGTTAGGCCTCATAGTTACTCGAATGTAATTAGAAAATTCTTTGCGCAAAGTTTGGCGCAAGTTTTTGCGAGGCAATAGAACCTCCGTATCAAGCAAATAAATCACACATTCTCGCCAACACAACTACCGAAAGGGTAAATCGTGGCGAATCAAGCCGTCGTCGAAAATCTCACACGAACGCGGGCGCGAGCAATGCAAGATCGCGTCGAAACAAGCCAGAACGAACGCATCGCCAAACGACATTGGCGCATTCCCGAAGTTGCGGTGGGGCTTGCACTCATGCTCGGTGGCGCCCTTGGCGCAATTCTTCTGTCCAGGTCGGGCGATTCAATTGTTGTTGTAGTAGGTGTGGCCCGTGATTTACATCGCGGCGAAAAGATCGATGCACAAGACCTGATCGCCATCGAAACGCCGTTGTCGTTGTCAAGTTCGTTTGTTGTCGAAGAACAAGCAGCGTCGCTAATCGGGCAAACGGTTTTGGTTGATCTGCAAGCGTCAACACCACTGACAGAGGCGATGTTCAGCAATCAACCGCAACTTCAACCCAGCGAGGCGTTAACCAGCGCGGCTGTCCAACAAGGCAACTATCCAATTGATCTTGCGGTCGGCGATTCGGTGCGTGTGGTGACGGTGCCAGACATCGCGCTTAGTCAAACTGCACAGCCCGAAATGTTCGACCAAATCGTCACGGTTTGGTCACTAACCAAACACGAAGACGATGACACCGCGCTCGTCACATTTCGCAGTTCACTTGATTTAAGTTTGGCCATTGCGCGAGCCGGTGAAGTTCACATCGTTCGAGTTGCAAACCAGCAACAGCAAACATCAATCACGAAAGCCGAAGATTGATGACTCTCGTCGACTCACTACCACCAACTTTGATCGATCGAAATTTGGTCAATGCATTGGCATCGCGACTCGGTGACCTTCTCGCCGACGAACGCCTCGACCGTCGCGCACGAAATCAACGCGACCCCACCAATGAAGAAGAACACGACTTTGCGCGCACGGCAGTCCACGCCGAACTTCTGCGTCTGTCAGCTGTTCGACGATCAGAAGGCAAATCTGTATTGACCGTTTTTGATGAAGCCGCTGTTTCATCTGCCGCAATCGCCCAAGTGCTCGGCCTTGGTCGGCTACAACCATTGCTTGAAGACGACGAAATCAGCGATGTACACGTGCGTGGCAATTGTCGTGTTTGGGTCAAGCTCCGCAACGGTCAACGCGAGACTCGAGACCCAATTGTCGACACCGACGAAGAGTTGATCGAACTCGTGCGTCGCGCAGCTACTCGTCTTTCACGCCAAGAGCGTCGCTTTGACGCTGGCACACCCGAGTTAAATATGCAACTGCCTGACGGCTCGCGACTATTTGCGACAATGACCGTTTCGTTGCGACCGAGTTTGGTCATTCGTCGCCATCGCTTCGAAATTTCGAGCCTCGAAGAGTTGCGCCTGCGTGGTTTACTAACCGAAGAGCTACAGAATTTTCTTACCGCGGCGGTTCGCGCTCGAAGAAATTTCGTGATCGCTGGTGGCACTGGCTCAGGCAAGACAACTTTGCTGCGTGCGCTAATCAACGAAGTGCCGCCAAGTGAACGCATAGTCACTATCGAAGATGCCTACGAACTTGGTCTTGATCATTTTGAACACTTGCACCCAGATCATGACGCTTTGCAGTCTCGTCCGGCCAATATCGAAGGCCAAGGCGAAATAACTCTTGCCGATCTCACTCGCATGGCATTGCGCATGGACCCAGATCGCGTGATCGTGGGTGAAGTTCGTGGTGCAGAGGCATTTCCGATGTTGCTCGCGATGAGCCAAGGCAACAATGGCTCGATGTGCACGATGCACGCCGACTCGACTCGATCGGTGTTTCCAAAACTCGCCGCGTATGTCTCGATGGCGTCAACTGGGTTGCCAATCGACACGGTCAATCTATTGCTTGCAAGCGCATTGCATTTTGTTATCTATATCGACAACAGCGACGATTGGCGTCAAGTTGCTTCAGTACGTGAAGTCGTCGATTGTGACGGCTCAAACATAATTTCGAATGAAATCTTTTCGCTCGACAAAGATGGCGAACTCGTCAAGGCTTTTCCACTTCGTGAATCAACCCGCGAACTTCTTGCAAAATACGGCTACGAAGATCGTAGCGAATCGTGATTACAACTTTCGCCATACTCAGCTGTGGTGCGGCATTCGGTCTGGGACTGTTCGGCGTTTTGTTGACCGCCAAGCGTATAAATGAGACCGCCGGCAAAAGCCATTTCAGCATTATTGAAGTCAAAACAAAGTTGCTCAATTCGATGCAATTTCTCGGTGGGCCAGCGATTGCAGTTGTCGCATATTTAGTGACCGGCTGGCTTCTCGTCAGCGTAGTAACGGGTCTAGTTGTCAGCGCGGTGCCAGCACTGAAATCAAAACAGCGGTTGCGTCGCGACGAGCGAGGCCTCGCCGATGCGATCGCGACATGGACAGAACAACTTCGCGACACCTTGGCCGGCGCACACGGGTTAGAACAAGCAATAGTCGCGACATCGCTGCATGCACCACTTGCAATCTCAAGTGCGGTCGGTCGACTCAGCGCCCAAATTCAATACGGCAAACTGAGTGATGGTTTGCGCAGATTCGCCGACGATGTCGACCACCCGATCAGCGACTTTGTCTCGGCGGCGCTGATCACAGCAACCGAATATCAAGCCCGCGATCTTGCGCAACTTCTTGGCCATCTTGCCCAGTGTGCACGCGATGAGGGTCGCATGCGCACTCGCATCTGGGTGGGTCGTGCGCGCACGCGCAGTTCTGTGCGCATTATCTCGGTTGTTGTCATCAGTTTTGTATCCGGGTTGATCGTTTTCAATCGCGAGTATCTCAGCGTCTACTCATCTTTTGATGGTCAAGTCATATTGAGCGGCATTTTTATTTTGTTTGGCATTTCTCTGATCATGCTTGACCAGTTTTCGCGTATTTCTGCACCTCAAAGATTCATTCGCCGTCGCGAGTCACCGAGATAATTAAATGTTGATCATCCCGATGGTTTGTGGTCTTCTTTTTGGCTTGGGTACGTTTTTTGTTGTTCGCCCAGGTGCGCTCACGAACCGTGTCACGCAGTTTCGCAGTCGCCTTGAACACGGCATGATCTGGTTGATTCGCCGTGCCCAATCTCGACATCGTGCCGACCTGGCAATCGTGGGTTTTCAGGCATCCGAGATGGTTTCACGCAAACTCACGACAATGTTCATCGCTGGCGCATCGGCGTTGGGCCTGATCATCGTGTTCAACGCATTTTCATTGCAGGTTTCAAAATTGCTGGTGCTAATTATTTTGTCAAGCGCTTTGACATTTGGTTTTTTTCTGCCCGATAGTCAAATGCGGGCGAAAGCAAAATCTCGCCGACAAGATTTTCTGCATGCATTTTCTAGTTATTTAGATCTCGTCAATGTTTTGCTTGCCGGTGGTGCCGGCACCGAGACGGCATTAATTGCCGCAGCCGAAGCGGGGGACGGTTGGTCATTCACAGAGATTCGCGGCGCCCTCACTCGGGCTCGTAGTTCACGAAGATCGCCATGGGTCGAACTTGCCACGCTTGGCACGACCTACAACATCGCCGAGATCTCAGAAGTTGCGGGCAGCGTTCAACTTGCCGGTGAACACGGGGCACGCATTCGACTCTCGCTTTCTGCGCGCGCCGAATCATTGCGCAATCGGCACATGGGCGAGATTGAAGCCGAGGCACAAAGTGCCACCGAGCGCATGGGCATTCCGATGGTTCTGTTGTTCATCGCGTTCATCGCCTTGATCGGCTATCCGGCGGTGAATTTGGTTTTAAAAAGTTTTTGACCCACCACAACGAACAAATATTTCACACATTAAATAAATACAACACAGAAAGACAGGAGAAAAAATGACAGCAACAAAACAAATATGGCAGTACTACTGGGTTCGGTTCACCGCTTCAGTGCAACGCGACAGCGAACGAGGCGAAGTCAGTGCCACGACCGTCGTAATGGCGGCGGCACTTATCGCCCTGGCGATTGCAGTTGGTGCGACGATCACCAGTCGTGTCACCGACAAAGCCAACTCGCTCGACCTCGGTTAACAGCCAAGTCAGAGGGTATGCAGTGAAGACAGTTGACAGCACGATTGAACCCGGCGAGACGGTCGTTCAGGTCGTTATCGCCGTGCCGATCGTGCTGTCAATGTTGCTCATCGCAATACAAGCGATGCTTTTCATGCATTCGGCCCAAATTGCATCGCTTGCAGCGAGCAAGGGTGCCAGTGTTGCCGCAAACTCTCAAGGCGATGTAGCAATGGCTTTGAATTCGGCGACCATAACTGCAGCCGAACTTGGTGCACAACTTGTAGGTTTGCCGACGGCGATCATTGATGACGGCTTCGCCTCGGTTCAGGTGCGAGTCGAGGTGCCCAATGTGGCGCCGTTCTTTCCGAGTTCGGTTTTGCGTCAAGGTCTCGAGCCACTCGAAAGTTTCGTCGAAGAAGACGACCGATGAAAACCGACCCAGGCTCGGTCACCGTCGAAATGGTTTTGCTCACGCCCGTATTGATGATCTTAATTTTGTTCGGTGTTTACTCTGGTCGTGCATCTGAGTCGCTGATTCAAGTTCGTCACGCCGCAGATCAGGCAGCGCGAGGTGCGTCAAAAGTCAACCGATCGCGCATCGAGGCAACTGCGTTTCAAGTTGCTGAGCGCGCACTGACCAGCGAATCTGCGTCTTGCGCCAACTTTTCAGTCAGCACTTCACTAATTCAGCAGGGCGACAATAAAGCCGTGCATGTCGAGGTGAGCTGCACTATTAACACGCAGGGCTTGTTGCTCTTGGGTGTGGCACAGCGTCGTGTCACGGCGAGTTCAACAGAAGTGCTTGATCGCTGGCGGGTTGATTCATGAGAAGCCAACTTTTTGAAACCTCTGACCCCGGCGTAGTTTCGGCATTTGTGTTGGGTCTGATGATGACTTTTGTCGTCTGTGCGGGCCTTGGTGTCGATGGCGGTCGGCTCGTCGCAGGTCGTCTCGAACTGGCAGATTATGCCGAAAACGCTGCTCGCGTCGGCGCGCAAGAACTTACGGCACTTCGAAGTGGTGAGCCGATCATCGATGAGAGCCAGGCACGTCGTGCAGCCTCTAATTATTTATCATCGCTTGAACTTGAAAGTGAAATAACGACTTCTTCGACTTCAGTCAGCGTCACGGTCAGTCGCGAGATTGAGATGACGCTCCTAAAAATGTTCGGTGCTACGAGTCATCTCATTATTGTCACTCGCACGGCAGAGCCAAGCGACCAATAGTCATGCAAGTTGGT
>DOHD01000040.1:5213-15115 GCA_003535455.1 Acidimicrobium sp. | reverse complement strand
TGCGTTACTTGGCGTATCGGTTCAAATTTCGCCAGTCCTTCATTCCGCGCAGTTGGCTTTTCGTTGCAGTCGCTTCACTTTGGACAATGCTCACGCCGACTCGTGGTCAGGCGATTGGTCAGTTGCCTTCAATAGATTCAATCGAATTTGGCGCTAGCGCCAAGGCAAATCAACATTTGCAAATTTGTTCATTGTTGACCTGTTCGGTGGTGGTCACGGGTCTGTTGCTAGAAATTGGCAAAATTCGTGGACGACAGCTCTGCAAACT
The DNA here is from genome assembly GCA_003535455.1 of Acidimicrobium sp. Taxonomy (GTDB): domain Bacteria; phylum Actinomycetota; class Acidimicrobiia; order Acidimicrobiales; family Ilumatobacteraceae; genus BACL27. Next base: position 14,847 of record DOHD01000040.1, on the reverse strand, counting down.
CGAGGCACACTCGCGGCTCAATCACCCTTCGGCAGCGGCGACAATAATCGAGCAGAGTCTTCGAGCTGTTCAAAACTCACAATCATCTCAAAGTGTCGAGTCTGTAGAAGTTCGACTACAGGCAAACTCAGACGATCCAGTTTTTGTGCCGCTGGGTGTTAGCGACTCGCAACAGGTTTTTGTTGATCTCGGTCGACACTCGGCTGTCAACATTATTAGCGACGATCAATTAGAACAGTTAGCAGTTTTTAATGCATTAATTGTTTCATCCCTCTTCGCCACGATCAACAAGCCGCAAACGATTCTCTATTCCTCAAAAGCCAAAACGTCGACAAAGTTTGTTGGCCTCGAGTCTTTGTCGTCATTTGCCGAAGTTCTAGATTTCATCAATTCGACAAGCACACATTGCGTCGTGTTCAGTCGTGAGGTGCTGAACGATCTTCAAATTGTTCAATTAAGAGACAACGGCGCCGCGGTTGTCTGTTTGCATTCAACAGCGAACCCAACGACTGAGCTACGGGCAAATAATTCGGCTTGGCGATTGTCGCCAAGTGGTGATTCGATAGTTCCATTTGGTTTATCGGGTACGCAAATTTCGTCGCTCAGCGAACTTCTCAATGACGTTGTTCGTTGTGCAGATGAGGCTTCAGCGAGCCCAACGACATCAACTATCGCGTTTGAAAATATCAATCACTACAAGGTGCTCGTGCGAACCCTAGGACCAGTCGATGTCCAACTTGCTGATGGAACTGTCATAAAGTTCGAAAAGTCAAAAACCAAAGAACTATTGGCTTGGTTGACAAGTCATCGCTCGAGACCAACTCGCAGTGCGGCGCGCACCGCACTTTGGGAGTTCACCGTCGCTGATGCAACTTTCACAAATGTTGTTTCAGATATTCGTCGAACCTTGAACCATACCGATTTACTTTCGCCACTCGAAGAGTGGGTACCGCGCACATTTAGTGATCAGTTGCTATTTCACGACTCAATTATCAGCGATGGCGAGTTGCTTCAAGCCTGCATTATCAAGGCGAAGAGTCTGCCAGCAGAAACGGCAATCGTTGAATTGCAACGTGGCCTTGAACTGGTGCGTGACCTACCTTTTGCTGGCACGGGCTACTTATGGCCCGACGCCGAGGGCATCACTTCGCAACTTGTAATGACGGTGATCACTGCCGCGAGTATGGCTGCAGAAATTGCCATGCAGCTGGGAGATTTCGAACGTGTTTTCTGGGCCACTGCGCAGGGTCTAAAAGTTCTCGGTGGGCACGAAGAACTTTTCGCTTTGCGCATGCGTGCCCATTCACTTCGTGGCGATTTAACTGGCGTGCGTTTTGAATTCGACTCTTATCAGCGAGCAATTAGTTCTGATTCTTTTTCACCTACCGAACCATCGCCAAAACTCGTGTGTTTGCTAAGAGATCTGACGAATAGTTCGCCAGCCGTCGAACCAGCCTCTAAGTCATCTGTCGCGCCATCGGCTAATCCAGAGGTCGCGCCAGCTGACAATCCAGCGGCCGAGCCATCCCGGCTCGCCCGCTTATCGCGGTAGGTGCTTGCGTCCGATACCAGTGCGCAACGCGATGCCCCAACGTGTCACCAGCAACATCGACTCACGAATTATTTTCGAATTCATTTTTGACTTGCCATACTTACGATCGTGAAAAATAATCGGCACTTCGACAATTTGTTTTTCTCCACGCATCGATGCACGAAAAAGTGTTTCGCTCGCAAATGCGTAGCCCTGACTAATTGTTTTCAAAATCTCGATCTTGCGCATTGACCTCGCCGTATAACCGCGAAACCCAGTCGTGCAGTCACGGACTTTAATCTTCAGCATGAATGCCGTGTATCGATTGCCCCATTTAGATAAAAGCAGTCGGTGAAGCGGCCAGTTCACGCTCATGCCGTCTTTGATGTAGCGCGAACCAACGACAATTTCGGCGCCATTGTTGATCGCCCGCAAAAACAACGGGATCGTCTGCGGATCATGCGAAAAATCAGCATCCATCGTGATAATCACATCTGTGTCGCCATCAAGAACGAGTTTGAATGCGTCACGATAGGCAGTGCCGAGGCCCTCTTTGCCTGGTCGATGAAGCACTCGAACATGACCAATCTCTTTGGCCGTCTTCTCGGCTTGCTGACCAGTGCCATCGGGGCTGTTGTCGTCGACGACGAGTAGTTCGGCATCTGGAACCGCCGAGCGCACCGCTCTGAGCATTGAGTCAATATTTTCGATCTCGTTATAAGTCGGAATAATGACTGTTATTTTCACCAACGACACGCTACTTGGTGACTAAACCAGCAAGTGCCAAGGCTTGGGCGACTGTCTCGGCAGGTTCAAGTTTTATGCCAGAAATTTTTATGTCTTTGGCGCTACTCGCCGGAATAATCGCCCGAGTGAAACCTAAACGTGCGGCCTCGCCGAGTCGACGAGCGGTGTTGCTGGCTTGACGCAGCTCACCAGCCAACCCAACTTCACCACACGCAACAAGATCTTCGGCCAATGGCGTGTTAGTTGCCGCTGAGATTAGCGCCAAACATAAACCCAAATCGGCGCCGGGTTCGCTCAGTTTTACGCCGCCAACCACTGAAGCGAACACTTCGTGCTGGGCAAGATTGACACCAGCGCGCCGCTCAAGCACGGCCAACAGCATCGCTAGTCGACCTGAGTCGACACCTTGGGCCGATCGCCGCGGTGAAACATGAGATGGTGACAAATTGGTCAGCGCTTGCACTTCGACCAACAACGGTCGGTGACCCTCGAGTGCTGGCACGACAATCGACCCGGGCACGCCAGCGCGGCGATCGGCCAAAAACAATTTGCTGGCATCGGGCACACTGCGAAGGCCAAGTTCTGTCATCTCGAATAATCCCAATTCGTTTGTTGAACCGAAGCGATGTTTCACCGCACGCAACAGGCGCAATGCATGATGTCGTTCGCCTTCAAACGACAGAACAGTATCGACGACATGTTCGAGCACTCGTGGCCCGGCAAGACCACCATCTTTTGTGACATGGCCGACCAAAACAATCGGCAGATCACGCGCCTTTGCTTCTTGCACGAGTCGATGTGCACAACCCCGCACTTGCGAAACAGAACCAGGTGCCGAATTCAACTGTGGGTCGGCGATCGCTTGAATGCTGTCGATGATCACGAGTTGGGGCTTCACCTGATCTATTGCATTGACAATGTTCGTCAGCGACATTTCGGCGACAAGCCACAGGTCGTTTTTGATTGCGCCTAATCGTTCGGCTCGCAGTCGCACTTGTTGCGCAGATTCTTCGGCGGTTACATAAAGTGTTTTGCCCGACCAAGCAGCAAGCAATTGCAACAACAATGTTGACTTGCCGATGCCAGGCTCGCCGCCGAGCAAGGTAACGGAGCCAGGCACGAGACCGCCGCCCAACACTCGGTCGAGTTCTTCGACACCTGTTGGGTCTGGTTTCGAGATCTTTGAGTCGAGCGCATCGATTGGTTTTGGTTCGCCGGGTGGCACAAGGGCCATACCTGTTGCGATTGAAATTATTTCGTCATCACCTTCGACATCTTCTACGAGGCTGTTCCAGGCACCACACGAACCGCATCGCCCCGCCCATTTGGGAACCCCCGCGCCACAGTCGGTGCATCTATATACGGTGCGAAGTTTTACCATCTCGCACTAGACATTATTCGCTGGGTGTACTGCTCGCCCCACGGCGCTTATATAGAACACCGGCGATCACGGCGGCCATCAACGCAAGCCACGCGAAAAGCAAAAATTTGAAAAGACCGGCAATAAGTCGAGCCACTGTTGCACGCACTGCAGTGTTTCGCGAAGTTGTCAGCACCGATTGCTCGCTGCCGTCTAGAGGCACACGCCAACTCACGGTGTTCTCGGTATCGATGCCTGTCGTTCGCTCGATCACCCCTGGCAGCGTGGCAACAAAATCAATCGTCATCGCTTTGCCCAGATCAAGCCCCGCTTGCTGCAGGTTCTCGGCAAATGGGGCACCGCCAATAACTTTCAGCAATCGAGAATCTGCAAAGGCTTTTAAACCGCCGTCAACTTGCAACACCCCGTCAAGTTTGAAAGTTGAATCAGTATCTTTGCCGCTTCGCGTGAGCGACATTTGTTTGAACGGACCGAACTCGCCACTCAATTGAGCCAGCAATTTGCCTGCCTGTTCGGCGTTGTCAAAAGTGTGCGTCATTGAAACTTGAAGTCCGCCATCAGCGGTCTTGTTTGGTCGCGATACGACCCAACCAGCCGCAGTCGCGTCTTCAAAACGCAAGTCGTCGGCGAGATTTGGTGCGACTTCAATGATTTCTGAATCGGCGATCATGTTAAGTGTCAGCGATCCTGCGCCGCTTTGGGCAACGTCGAGAGTTACGACCGCGTTTACTTGGCACGAGCATAAAACCAGCACCAGGGCGATTACGCCGACAAATCTTTGGTTTAAAAAACGACTACGCACGCCTTTGCTAGTTTACGCAGGCGCCAATCGTCGAACGTGTGCCAGCGCCCTCGCGCTGTGTCGACTTATTCAGGAGTTGGGGTGGTTTCGCCAGCACCGGCAAGTTCGACGGCAACTGGTGGCGCGAAACCCTCAACAGCCTTGAACGAAAAACGTTTTTCTTCTGGCTTTTCTGGGTCGTCTTCGACACCGATGACGATGATTTCACCGGCATGAAATTCTTTGTTGAGAAGCTTTTCTGAAAGCGGATCTTCCAAGAAGCGCTGCATTGCCCGACGCAACGGTCTAGCACCGAGTTGTGGGTCGTAACCACGCATTGCAAGCAGCTCTTTGGCTTCAACCGTAAGTTCAAGACCTAGACCAAGACCTTCAAGTTGGCTGGTTAAACGCTTGCTCATCAAGTCGACCATTTGCACGACTTCGCTCATCGCCAACTCGTGGAACACGATCACTTCGTCGATGCGATTCAAGAACTCAGGCTTGAACTGTGTCTTCAATGCTTCGTTGACCTTGTCGCGCATGCGGGCATATGAAAGCGCTTCGTCATTTTTGCCAAAGCCAACGTTGGCTTTGCGCAAGTCTTGCGTGCCGAGGTTTGAGGTCATGATCAACACCGTATTTCTGAAGTCGGTGCTTCGTCCTTGTGCGTCGGTCAAGCGACCTTCTTCAAGAATTTGCAACAAAGTGTTGAAAACATCAGGGTGTGCTTTTTCAATTTCATCGAACAACACCACCGAGAACGGCTTGCGACGCACGGCCTCTGTCAACTGTCCGCCTTCTTCATAACCCACATACCCCGGCGGCGAGCCAACTAGGCGACTGACAGTGTGCTTCTCCATATATTCACTCATGTCGAGAGCGATCAGCGCTTGCTCATCGCCGAACAAGAACTCAGCCAAAGTTTTTGCGAGTTCGGTTTTGCCGACACCGGTTGGTCCCAAGAAAATAAACGAGCCGCTTGGTCGCTTAGGGTCTTTGAGACCTGCACGTGTGCGACGAATGCTCTGACTCACCGCTTTGATCGCGTCTTCTTGGCCGATGATGCGCTTGTGCAGTTCGGCTTCCATGTTCAACAACTTGGCGGTCTCTTCTTCGGTCAATTTGAAAACTGGAATGCCCGTCCACATGCTCAAAACTTCGGCAATTGATTCTTCGCTCACTTCGTCGAACAAGTCAATGCCTTGTGCCTTGACATCAACTTCTTTTTGCGCGCGCTCTTCAAGCAACGAGCGCTCTTGGTCTCGCAAGCGGCCTGCTTCTTCGAATCGTTGTTCTTCGACGGCACGCTTCTTAGCTTCTTGCACGTCGTTGATCTTGTTCTCGATCTCTTTCAGATCGGGTGGTGTCGTCATACGCTTGATTCGCAAACGACTGCCGGCCTCGTCGATCAGGTCAATTGCCTTGTCGGGCAAAAAGCGGTCCGAGATATATCGGTCGGCAAGGTTGGCGGCCGAAACAAGTGCCTGATCGGTGATCGTCACGCGGTGATGAGTTTCGTATTTGTCGCGAATGCCCTTGAGAATCTCGATCGTGTGAGCCACCGAAGGTTCGTCTACTTTTACCGGCTGAAAACGGCGCTCGAGCGCGGCATCTTTCTCGAAGTGTTTTCTAAATTCGTCGAGCGTCGTTGCACCGATAGTTTGCAATTCTCCGCGAGCCAGCATCGGCTTCAAAATCGACGCAGCATCGATCGCGCCTTCGGCGGCACCCGCGCCAACGAGCGTGTGAATCTCGTCGATGAACAAAATAATGTCGCCACGAGTCTTTATTTCTTTGAGCACCTTCTTCAAGCGTTCTTCGAAGTCGCCGCGATAGCGACTGCCCGCGACAAGCGCACCCAAGTCGAGTGTGTACAACTGTTTGTTAGTCAACGTTTCGGGCACTTCATTGGCGACAATTTTTTGGGCCAAACCTTCGATGATCGCCGTTTTTCCCACGCCAGGTTCACCGATCAATACGGGGTTGTTCTTGGTGCGCCGCGACAAAATTTGCATCACGCGCTCCATTTCTTTGTGTCGACCAATCACCGGGTCAAGTTTTTTATCGCGTGCAAGTTGCGTCAAGTTGCGACCAAACTGATCAAGAATCTGACTGCCGCCTTTTTCTTGTGGCGTATCTTTGGCGCCAACTGGTTCGCCTTCACCCTTGCCGCCAGGGCCCTGATATCCGCTCAACAACTGAATGACTTGTTGTCGAACTCGACCGAGATCGGCACCAAGTTTTACGAGCACCTGAGCAGCGACGCCTTCGCCCTCGCGAATAAGACCGAGCAAGATGTGCTCTGTGCCGATGTAGTTGTGACCGAGTTGCAGTGCTTCGCGCAGCGAGAGCTCAAGAACTTTTTTCGCGCGGGGCGTGAACGGAATATGACCCGACGGTGACGACCCACCCTGGCCGATGATCTCTTCGACTTGGGCTCGCACCGCCTCTAACGAAATGCCGAGCGCCTCTAAACCCTTGGCTGCAACGCCTTCGCCTTCGTGAATAAGGCCTAGCAAAATATGTTCGGTGCCGATGTACGAGTGATTGAGCAACCGCGCTTCTTCTTGGGCGAGAACTACGACCCTGCGAGCCCTGTCTGTAAATCTTTCGAACAACTCTGACCGCCTTGTGCGTCAAATAAAGTGACTGTCCTAAAGTGTATCGGCGCGGGCGCGGCTATTTAAGTCGCGTGACGACCCTCACAACGCTTAGTTCGCAGATTCACAAGGCAAGTTGCCTAGCCTGTGGACATGTCAGTTTCTTCGCCGCTACTTTCGCTTCCGCTTATGGATGCCGATCGTCAACGGGTTGAATCTGCTTTGTTAACCGCCGTAAAAAATCGTGATGCGCATCTAAACGAACTCGCCGCACATTTAATTGTCGCCGGAGGCAAACGACTTCGACCCGTGATGACGGTTGCCGCTGCTGCAGTTGGCAATGACGAGCCAGTTAGCGACGATGTCATTCAAGGTGGCATCTCTTGCGAACTTGTTCATCTTGGTTCGCTATATCACGACGATGTAATGGATGAAGCCGCCACGCGACGTGGCGTCGAAACTGTAAACGCACGGTGGGGTAACCTGCAGGCGATTTTGGCTGGTGATTTTTTGTTGGCTAAGGCTTCAGAAATTGCGGCGGCGCTTGGCACTGAAGTTGCAACGCTTTTGGCCCAGACGATCGGCCATCTTTGTGAGGGACAGATCGAAGAACTGACCAAGGCGTTCGATGTTTCTCGCTCTGTGCCGTCGTATCTCGTCAGCATCGAGGGCAAAACTGCTTCGCTTTTTTCAACTGCAGCTCGCATTGGTGCGCTCGTTGCCGGTCATGATCGTGTAGTTGTCGAAGCATTGACGAGTTATGGCACGGCATATGGCATGGTCTTTCAAATTGTCGACGATATTTTAGATGTCATTGCCACCGATGCTGAACTCGGTAAGCGAGCAGGTCATGACATGGAAGAAGGCATCTACACTCTGCCTGTTTTGCTAACGCTCAAGAGCGATTCGACCGATGCACTTGAANNGGCATCGCTCACGCAATTGAGACGGCCCGCGAATATGTATCGATAGCTGAGAGCGAATGCGCAAAAATGCCTGCATCTGTTGCCACAAGTGCTTTGCGCGATGCGCCACGCGCGTTGCTGAACACAGTCATTCGTTGATATCGGCTAGCCACCAGGTCTGGTGTAGCTAAAAACAGTGACGCCAATATCATCTGGCGCGTAAAGCACCGTCATTCCCGGGCATGAAGAGTCAAGAAGGGAAGGCCCGACAAAGTTGATTCTTGTGTCGTCATTTTGTGATACCACGAATTTTGGATTCAGGTCGGGCAATCGTCGACACGCCAACTCTCGAAGGTCAGCAGAAACCAGGGAGTATTCCAAAGTGTTAACACCCAATCCGTTCTTCATTCCTGTTATCAACTCGACGGTCGATGCGTATTGGTCGCCGAAATAAACCGACTTTTTGATGTCAAGCCCGTATCGCTCGACTGCCGCAAAAACCGAAGTGACGACCTTCGTTTTGCTTTGATTCACCAATGACCACTCAGAACCACCACCCGTAGCGCGTTGCCACTCAGTTTTTGGATTTGGTGCAATCACGAAAGTTGCAATCGGTAGCACCAGAACCATTGTCAGAGGCAGTCGAGCAATAAGTTGGGTGAAAGAAAGTTTCTTGTTGGCAAAATGACCTGAATAATAGAAAATTCCGGCGATTCCAAAAATACAAATCGTGACTGGAATAAAAAAAACTTGAATGTGCGACGGCCACGAACGACCCGTGTAATAGGGCATCGACAAAATGCCCCAAACGCCAGCGTAAATGGCGGTCGCACTTGATTTCAGAATATTGATGTCGCTGGTGGCTGAAAAGTTCATTAAGCCGATGACTAATCCGGATGCGAGAATCGCAAACACCAACAAATATGTGCCAACAATCGGCATTGGTACATTCATGTATCCACCGCTGCCTTGGGCTCGCACCATTGCGGTCCAAAGACCTAGATCAAGAGGCGCCGAGCGCAGAGCAAACGCAACCGTGATCAACCCAAAAGTTGTAAGCGCGGAAGCAAGAATTAAAAAAAATGCTTGAAGTTTAATTCGATGCAATCGAAGCGTTGCGAACACTACAAACAATGTTGCAATAACCGCTGGAACCCCAAATTCGAGATTGTTGAGTGCCGTGATTGGCAAAAGTGCCCCGAGAACTACTTGGTAAGTTTTGTGATTCCTGCGTTTGAAGATCGCAACAACGAGCACAAAACCCAAAACCGACGGAAAGAAGGTTCGCGAAGGTATTGAGAAGAACGAACCAACAATCGACCCAGTAATGTCGTTTTGCTTTTCACCTTTCATCAAGATCAACGAACTTGCATATAGCAAAATCATTGGATAGGGCAGATTTCTGAAAATAAATTTTCCGATGCCGGCAATGACCGTAACTTGAAAGACGGTCAAGATGAAAAGCCAAACTAGAACTGCGTTCATGATCACCCCTGGCGAAAATTCTTTGACTGCGAGCAATGGCCAACCGAGCATTGCCGTGTATTGTGATGCGAAATTTCCTAATGGCGTAATTCCGGTAACGGGTAGAAGCAATTCATTGAACACGGTGGACGATGCAAATAAATCGATAATGCCACCTGAAAACTGTGCAATTGACGGCAGATATGCGACTACTAATACGACCAG
>DOHD01000040.1:0-5171 GCA_003535455.1 Acidimicrobium sp. | reverse complement strand
ACTCTCTTTCCGAGTCCAGCCCATGCAACATCGTCATCTATCAAATAACTCGAAATCGAAAACCAAAAGCCAGTCGTGGTTAGTGCCACGATCGTATTCTGGATTTTTGCCGAAATGATTGGTGGCTGCCGAGATAAAACTAAAGCGATCAACACGACCAATACGACAAAAACAGGGCTAAGTCGATCCCGAATCTCAAACAAGTTGAGTTTTTCGAAAAGTGGAAGTTTTTCTAAGGGTTGAGAGAGATCATCTCCGACGAGAGCCCATAATCCCAGCGCAAAAAGAACCGATAATGCAGTCAGGTTGAAAATTCGAAGAGATTTTTCGTCCATGTCGGGCAGTTGGACAAATTCTAAACTGGTCAGCGAAGTTCGTGGACACGCAAGATCAGCTCGCGTGAATCAGGGTCGAGTTGACGTCCTGCAATTCGCTCGGTGAGAATAATTGCCTGAGCGGCGTCGTCGACCAAACCCGACCACCTGATGTATCCGCCCATCAAACCTTGCAAACGCTCGCTGACCTCTTCGGCGTGAACGACAATTTTCAGGCCGCGCTGCAACAACTTTGAAAGTTCGGTGTAAAACAATTTCAACCACGGGTCTAATTCATCGGGGTGTGGCATAGGGCGGTGTTGATATGGCATCTGCAGTTCTTCGTAACTATGCAAATTATGTGGTGCGGTGCTGATTGAAATCACACAACCGAACTCATTTTCACGCAGCCAGATGATTTCTTCTTGTCGTCGAACGCGACGGTGGTTAACCCCGAACCCGCCTGGTCGTTCGCAAATCGCGAGTTTGTCTTTGATAATCCAAGTGAGGTTGCGAGGCAAAATGCCGAGAGCCCACTTGCCACGCAGTTTTTGCGGCATTAGTGCGCCTTCAAAATCGATTCAAACATCGAAAGAGCACAATACCACAGCAAATTCACGCCATGTTTTGGTTTCGCTATTAATTTTCGAGCATCAAAAGTCAAAGCTGTTGATGAGAATTGATTTGTAATCGCTGCTGACTGCGTCGGACCTCACGGTTCATTCCGATTTCACACGCAGTTGTCACGCCGCGCGCGACATCGAGCACGCGTTCTACCGTTGCCGAATCAGGTGGGTAAATTTCTGTCAGCCAGATTCGAATTGCGCGTCGTGCCAATGCCCGTGGTGCACTAGCCAGAGCCTTGGCATCGGTTGGGTCGAGTTGTTTTGCGAGGCTGTCGAGAAAATCGGCGTCGTCACGAAATAGTTCGGCTTGTCGGGCAAGAATTGGGGCGACATCACGCTGGGATATCTCGTTAATTTGTGGAAGTAGTTGATTCCTGATTTGATTTCGCAAAAACTTCATATCTGCGTTCGTCGGGTCGACGACACAGTTGATATCTAATTCGTGACATAACTGCTCAGTTTCTTTACGGCGCAGATTCAAAATTGGATGACTTTTGTTGTGTTGCATTCCGGCGAGTCCTTGTAAGCCGGCACCGCGCAATAAGTTGATCAATAGCGTTTCAGCCTGGTCGTCAGCTGTGTGACCAGTGGCGATATCTTCTGGCAGCACCTTGTATCGAGCGTCGCGCGCACGAGCTTCGAGATTTGGTCCAAGATCAACTTTGATTGTCTTGCCAATAAAATCGGCGTCGAGTTTTCTGGCAAGATCTGCGACGATATTCGCTTCTAGATTTGAACCGATGCGCAAAGAATGGTCAACATGAAATGCAGTAACTTTGCACCCGTTTAGAACTGCGAGCAAAAACATCGTCATGCTGTCTTTGCCACCAGAGACTGCACAATTAATTTGTGAGCCTGGCGCCGGAAAGTTGCAACGAGCCAATAGTTCGCCTGCAAATTGACTTGCTTTGAGTTTGTTAACTAGGGCATGCATCGGCCCAGGCCGATTATTTCTGCGATTGTCGTTGACGACGGTTCGGATATTTGAGCGCTGTAACCGTCTTCAAGTAACCGCCGACCAAACCAACTAGAGCGCCGATGCCGGCAATCAACAGACCCGCACCCAACCACCAATGCCAAACAACTGCTGCGATCATTGCCGTAATGCTAGCGAAAATTAGATTGCCAAACCAATCAGCTGTCCAGTTCTTTGGTGAGCTCAGGTGCCGAGAGTTGTCGAGGAGCCGAGTCGATGTTTGAAATTTCAGTCAAGTCGGAAGATGTCACACCGGCATCTTTAAATTTTCGCAAAGTTGCCAACATTCGACTTTCAATAGAGCCGACCATTCTGTTGTAAGCGCCGATCGCAGTTTCAAGACCCCGCCCGGTTTTTTCTACGTTTTCAAGAACTACGTCTATTCGTTCATATAACTCGCGACCCAATGCAGCAATGCTTTCGGCGTGTTCTGCGATCTGAAACGCCTGCCATCCTTTGGCGACAGCCAGCAGTAGCGCCAACAAGTTGACGGGTGACGCAATCAAGACTCGATTACGCATTGCGACTTCGAGCAAGCCGCCATCTGCGCGCAACGCGTCGGCCAAAAATGACTCGCCCGGAATAAACATAATCACATACTCGGGTGAACGATCGAACTGCTCCCAGTATTTTTTGTCGGCTAATACTTTGGCGTGCCCAGCCAGCGCCTTGGCGTGCTCATTGAGAAGTTGTTGGCGCAACGTGGCATCAGAGGTTTCTTGTGCCTTGAGATATGAGTCGAGTGGGGTCTTTGAGTCGATTACAACACAACCATCGTTCGGCAATTTAATTACGGCATCTGGTCGCTGTGTTCGATCGTTGCCGGTGACGGTCGTCTGTTCGAAAAAATCACAATATGGCAACATGCCGGCGAGTTCAATTACATTGCGCAATTGTTGTTCACCCCATGCACCTCGTGCGCTGGTTGATTTGAGAGCCGACTGCAGAGCAGACGTCGTCTGGTTTAGCGTGTCGATTTGTTTGCTGATTGTTTCGGTCACACCAACGGTGTTCGTATAGTTTGATTGCAAAGAAGAAACTGCATTGCGAAGTTCGTGCATTTGGGTTGCGACGGGGTCGAGCAAACTCTTTGTTTCTGTGGCCAAAGTTTGGGTGCGCGCCTGGTATGTGCGGTCAATTTGTGAGTTGACGTTCTCGAGCGCTTGTTGAGTTGCCTTACCAACTTGTGCGTCGACCGCCGTTTTCACCGCATCGATCAACGCCGTCTGATCGAAGTTTTGTGGCTTTACAGAAATATTGCCACCATTATTTTGGCGAAACAGCAACACGCCGAGACTTACGATCACCACAACCAACAAACCAACAAGAATCTCCATAATGACAGTGTGGCACGAGGGTGTCGCTAGATTGATTTCATGACAACATCAAAAGTCATAGATAGCCCAGTTGGCTGGGTTCAAGATCATATTCGTAGCTATGTCGAGAGCAACGGCAAAGAAGGTCATATTTGGCGTGGCGTGCCGACACTGTTGCTGACCACAACTGGTCGAAAGTCGGGCGAGCTTCGGCGCACAGCACTTATTTATGGTCGCGACGGCGATGACTACGTGATCGTTGCGTCCAAAGGTGGCGCACCAAAAAATCCTTTATGGTATGAAAATCTCGTGGCTCTTCCAAAGGTGACGATTCAAGTTGCTACCGAGGTTTTCGACTGCGTCGCTTCTACATATGACGAGTACGGCCCAGCAGGTGAACATCGTCAAGCCATTTGGAATTCGCTAGTTGAAATTTGGCCAGGTTTCGCAGAATATCAAAACAAAACCGCGCGCCGCATACCGCTTGTGCGGCTAGCGAAGATTAGTTAAATTTTTTGCCGGCGCCGAGCACAATGGCGACGACCAAAAGAGAAAAATAAGCGACGATTAAACCTGTAATTGGCAACAACCTCGAATCGGCGACAAGCCAAGCGATTGGAAGCAAAAAGAAAAGATTGATTGCGCCGACTCCGAGCGAGACAGGCAGGTGACTGTTTATTCTCTTGCTCAAATGTTGATATGCATGTGTGCGATGCGCAATGTACACGCGCTCGCGGGCGAATAATCGTTGAAGCAAGGTAACGGTTGAATCTGTAACAAAAACTCCAAGCAAGATAATCATCGCCCACGCAACTAAAGGTTCGTCTTTGGCGACGACAAGCGATATTGCGCCGATGGTAAACCCAATGAAACCACTGCCGACATCACCAAGAAATATTTTTGCAGGTGGCAAATTGAAATAAATAAAACCAAATACTGCAGCTGCCAACACGGCAACGACCATCCACAAATCGCTGTCCGTGATAACCCGCAACAAAACAGCGGCGGCGACACATGTTGTCAATGTTTGAGTGCCGGTAATTAGATCGATGCCATCCATAAAGTTAAATAAGTTGAGCATCCAAACCAAGTAAATGACAGCAGCAATGTCGCCAGCAACGCCGAAATCAATTATTGATTCTGTCAGCGGCAGCGCTGGTAGACCGCCCGCAAGCCAAACCGCCAGGGTCGCACTAACAAAGTGTCCAATCAGTCGCCACTTTGCCGAAGTTACCCGACCAAGATCGTCGAGTCGTCCAATGAGAGCAACGATTAGCCCGGGTGCTGTAAGGGTCAATAGCACCCGGCCAGATATTTTGTCGTCAACGAATAAAGCAATTAGTCCGAAAACAAAAGTTGCAACGATTGCCAAGCCGGCACCCCGTGGTGTTGGCGAAGTATGAGAACTTCGTTCGTTAGGAATGTCGAGGTGGTTATTTTTGATCGCGAGTTTTCGAATCACTGAAGTCAGCGCAAAACTTGTCGCCGCAATTACGAGAATCAGCAAAGTCATTTTTTGCCTTGATACCAAGCAACAGTTGCCGCAATCTCTTCGTGCAAACTAAATGGCGGCTTCCAACCAAGAGTTTGTTTTGTTCGTGAGATATCCAATTGAAATGAGCCGCAAAGCCCGTCGTAAGCACGTGGTTTACTGATTAATTTACTGCCCAACTTCAAAACTGGCAGCGGCATCTTTATGAGTCGCACACGCTTGTCCATTGATGTAGCGATAATTTTCAACAAATCAGTAGTTGAGACGTCAAGGTCATCTGAAACATTAAAAATTTGGTTTTTCGCAGCATCATTAATCGCACAATTTTCGATCAGGTCGAGCAAGTTTCTGACTCCAACGAGACTTCGCAAATTGTGAGCACTACCCAGTGGCAGTGGCACGCCACTATCTACCCATTTCATCATTGACAAAAAATTCGCTTTGACT
>DOHD01000046.1:2831-8038 GCA_003535455.1 Acidimicrobium sp. | reverse complement strand
GGCCACCCTGCATTGAGCCCTGACGGAAAAACATTGTATTTCTCATCCAACCGCGAAGGTGGTTTGGGTGGATTTGATATATCGCTGTGACAAATTGCGGTTGCCAAAATTTTTATCCGCAATTCACCAGACTGTGGTTTTGCCAAATTGACTTCTTCGATTACGAGTGGTTTACCAAACTCGCGACAAACTGCTGCCTTCACTCAATGAGCCTTTCGAAATTAGTTTCGGTAGTCACGAGACTCTTGATCAAGAATCTCGGTCATCGCCGCCAAATGATATTCAGCAGCATTCGGATACTCTAGCCATTGTTTACAGACCATCGATGCTGTTTCGTCGTCGATCAACGCGAGCTCTCGCTGAGTCGACAGAGCGAGCACCTGCAATTGCGAAGCTTTTTCTAGATAGTAAAGCTCGTCGAACGCCTCGGCAACCGACTTGCCGACGACGATCACGCCGTGATTTGCCAGAAACAAAACGCTTCGCGATTTACCCAAGACGTTGGCGACTCTTTCGCCTTCGCCAACTTCTAGGGCCATGCCTGCATAGTCACGGTCATATGCGATGCGATTGTAGAAACGACAAGCATTCTGATCGAGCATCAAGAACTCGAAGTTCTTTAAACATGCCAGCGCCGTCGTATACGGCATATGGGTGTGCAAAATGCATTTGGCATCTGGCACCAACCGATGAATTTGTCCATGCAGATTGATCGCGGTTGGGTCTACTTTTTTGTCTTTGGTCAACCCAAAGTCGCTCTTGCTCGCATCCAACAGCGCCAGATCACTCACCCGCATTTGCGAAAAATGTCGGCCAGCCGGATTAATCAAAAACTTCTGACCATCATCAGAAATAGCGACACTGAAATGATTCGCCACGGCTTCGTGATAGTTCAATCGCGCCGCCCAACGCAGAGCGACCGTCAAATCTAAACGAGCTTGTTGCTCGGTTGGCATGACTGAAATGCTATTGCAATCTGGCCGGAAACCCAGGTGCGCGCAAATCTGTGCCAAGTGCATCTTCGAGCAACTTCACGACTTGAGTCGACCACGCCTCGCCACCATATTGAGATTTGGCACGCACGAACGCTTGTTGCACGGTGCTTGCCACATCGAGCGGCACACCAAACTTGCGACCGTATTCCATCGCGAATCCCATGTCTTTTAGCGCGAGATCCATCGTGAAGCCGATGTCGTAACTACCGTTGAGAATAACTTGGCCTTCGGTTTCGTGAACAAAACTGTTGCCTGAACTGTTTTTGATCACTTCGAACGCGACGCCGAGATCGATGCCGCCTTTTTTCGCGAGCATCAACGCTTCGCCGCACGCCACCAGATGAATGAACGCAAGCATGTTCGTGATTACTTTGATAACCGCGGCGCTGCCGAGTTCACCGACATAGATAACGGGCTTACCCATTGCCTCGAGCAACTCTTTGTGCGCCGCAAAAATTTTGGGGTCGCCACCCACCAACACCGTGATGTCGCCTTCGGCCGCTTTGTGCACGCCACCGGTAACCGGCGATTCAAGCGAGTTGAAACCCAACTTGTTGGCGATTTCACCAAGACGCAAAGTCTCACTGCGATCATTCGTGCTCATGTCGATCCACGTGGCGCCTTTTGCCAAACCACAAAACACACCGTTCTCACCGTCGACGACGGCATCGATCGCTCGTGGTGACGGCAAGCACGTGAACACGACTTCAGATGCTTGCGCAACTTCTTTGGCATTATTAGCCCACTTTGCTCCCTTGGCGATTAATCCTTCGCCAAGCGATTTATTCAGATCATTTATCGTGACATTGTGCCCAGCGCGCAACAAACTTGCCGCCAAATAAACACCGAGATGTCCCAGTCCGATGAAACCGCAATTTCTTGGCGTTGTTTTGCTCATAGTTGAATCCAAGTCGTCTTGAGATTGGTGTAACCCTCTATTGAATGCATCGAGCGATCTCGACCCGTGCCCGATTGTTTGAACCCGCCGAACGGTGTCGTGATTGAACCCTTGTCGAAAGTATTCACCCAAACCGTGCCCGTGCGCAATTTGCGGGCGATGCGATGGGCTTTGGTGATGTCGCGAGTCCAAATTGCCGAGGCCAGGCCATATTGCGTGTCGTTGGCGATTCGCACGGCCTCATCTGCGCTTTCAACAGCAATCGAGGCCAACACTGGTCCGAAAATTTCTTCGCGCTCGATACGCATTCCGGGTTTTACATTTTGAAATACGGTTGGTTTGATATAGACGCCACCTTTGACAGGTTCGGCTTTTTCGCCACCCGAAAATACTTTCGCGCCTTCGTTTTTGCCAATATCGATATAACCGAGCACGCGTTCAAATTGTGTTTTGTCAACAATCGTGCCCATTGCGGTGGTCGGGTCGTAGGGGTCACCCGGCTGAATCGACTTGCCTACATTCGTGATTTTTTCGAGCAATTCGTCTTCGACCGCTTTTTCAACGACCAGTCGCGTGCCCGCGTGACAGGTTTGTCCCGAATTATAGAAAACACCCCAGGCGATCGACGAGGCTGCCGCGTCTAAATCTGCGCAATCACTCAGAACAATTTGTGGTGTCTTGCCACCGAGTTCAAGCGAGACAGATTTGCCGTTGCTCTCGGCCGCGTATGTCAAGAAATATCTACCTACTTCGGTTGAACCAGTGAATGCGAGTTTGTCGACATCCATGTGTCGGCCAAGCGCGGCACCAGCAGTTGGTCCAAAACCCGGCACGACGTTCAACACGCCGTCTGGCAAACCTGCTTGCGAACCAAGTTCGGCAAAAAACAACGCCGACAACGGCGACTGTTCGGCGGGCTTGAGCACGACAGAGTTACCGCCTGCCAGCGCTGCGCCGACTTTCCATGAAGAAATAATCAACGGATAATTCCATGGCACGACCGCGCCGACGACGCCGAGTGGCTCGCGTTCGATCAAGGCGACGGCATCGCGCGGCACTGGTGCAACTTGGCCATACATTTTGTCGATCGTTTCGGCGAACCATTGCAGATTGTTGGCCGCCGAAGCAATATCGACATTCACCGAGTCGCCAATCGGCTTGCCGACATCCATCGTCTCGAGCAATGCCAGCTCAAAAATATTTTCGCGCATCAATTCGACCCAACGCAACATAATATTTTTGCGTTCAAGTGGCGCCATTTCGCTCCACACACCGTTGCTGAACGATTTGCGGGCTGCCGCCACCGCGCGATCGATGTCTTGCTTGTCGCCCTCGGCAACATTGGCCACCACAGTGTTGTCGCGCGGATTAACCGATTCGAATGTCTTGCCACTCGCGGCGTCTACGAACTTGCCGTCTATAAATAGTTTCGTACGCGATACTTTTTGCGCTGCACGCTTTGTCCATTCTTCTCGACTAAGTAGATCGGTCATCTTTTCGCTCCGTTGTATTTTTGGTCAATTATCAAGCCACGACGCTATCAGTGCGACCTGTCAGAATATAAGCGTGCCGTCAGATCAAGCGTCGAACTACCCGACTACTTGCTTATTGGCAATCGCCTCGGTTCATCGAACTGGTTCGACACTGCTTTGTTCGATCTTGCGAGCAACGCACATGGCCGGCATGCCGATGGAATACCTGAATATTCACACGAAAAACTTCACCAATTTTCGCAACGAAAATAATTTGCCCAAACTCAACATGCGTGGCGCTGTAATCGGCGCGGTGCGAAAAGTCACCGGTCGAAACGCCTGGCGCAACATCGATTATTTTACAGATTCCTCGTGGCGTGCATATCTGAATCGCGCAGCCAGCCTCAATACGACTCGCAACGGTGTGTTCGGCATCAAGATGCACTTCAATCAATACGACGAACACATGTTGCAACGCGGCATCGACGCCAGTTTTTGGAACGCACCGATCAAATGGGTGCGAATCACCCGCGACAACGAGGTGCGACAGGCTATTTCACTTGTGCGTGCCGAGCAGTCAAACCAATGGAACAGCAACATGTCGGCTGTTCGCGAACCCGTCTACGACGAGAACGCAATCGTCGTCGCGCTAGAAACAATTTCGACTGCCAACAAGAACTGGGACGCTTATTTTGCCACGCAGGCAATCACCCCGTTGTTGGTCACCTACGAACAGCTGACTCGCGATATGGATGCAACAGTTCGTCGCATCATGAGTCACATCAACACGCCAATCGACAAAGTGCCCGAGCCACAAACCAAGCGACAATCAGATGGCGCCAGCGCACAGTGGGAGCAACAATTTTTGCACTCTCGACCCGAATTCGCCTCGCGCGCTGCCACAATATAAGAGTGAGCGTTTCACAGATTTTTGATCCATCTCAATGGACTCAAGTCAAAGACTTTTCGTTTCGCGACATCACATACCATCGGGCAAAAGATCACGGCACTGTTCGAGTCGCCTTCAACCGCCCAGAAGTTCGCAACGCTTTTCGACCAAGCACAGTTGACGAGCTCTATCGCGCGCTAGATCACGCACGCCAAACGGTCGATGTCGGTTGTGTGTTGCTTACGGGCAACGGTCCATCCCCGAAAGATGGTGGTTGGGCTTTTTGCAGCGGCGGCGACCAACGCATACGCGGTCGCGACGGCTATCAATACGAATCTGGTGACGAAAACAAATCAAGCACGGGCCGATTGCACATTCTCGAGGTGCAACGACTAATTCGTTTCATGCCGAAAATTGTTATCTGCGTCGTGCCCGGTTGGGCCGCCGGTGGTGGCCACAGTCTGCACGTAGTCAGCGACCTGACGTTGGCAAGTCGTGAACATGCAAAGTTCAAACAAACAGATGCAGATGTTGCAAGTTTCGACGGTGGCTTCGGTTCGGCTTATCTTGCCCGTCAAGTTGGTCAAAAATTTGCGCGCGAAATTTTCTTTCTGGGCCGCGAATACTCAGCCGACGATGCCCACCGCATGGGCATGGTCAATGCGGTGGTCGATCATGCAGATCTCGAAAAAGTCGCACTCGAATGGGCTCGTGAGATCAACGCAAAAAGCCCGATGGCTCAACGCATGTTGAAGTTTGCGTTCAACGCAATCGACGACGGTCTCGTCGGTCAGCAGATTTTTGCCGGCGAGGCAACTCGACTCGCCTACATGACCGAAGAAGCCGCCGAAGGTCGCGACTCGTTCGTCGAAAAGCGTGACGCCAACTGGTCGAAGTACCCCTGGCATTTCTGATCTTGCGTACCTCGCGCAAGAACTCGCAATGATCACGAC
>DOHD01000046.1:2091-2772 GCA_003535455.1 Acidimicrobium sp. | reverse complement strand
ATCGCCGAAGGTGACTTGGTCGTTGCTCGCGCACTCGACGCCGGTTACAAGCCCGAAGTCGTGCTTTGCGATGCCGAACAAGCCGAGAGATTTTGCGATTCGATTGCACGACTCGGCGGTCAGTGTTTGTCGGCAGACATTGAAATTCGTCGACAGGCAACGGGTCTTGGTGTGCCCCTCAGCGCACTTGGGGTTTTCTTTCGTCCCGAACCAAAAACAGTAGAAGAAATAATCTCGAACTCAACTCGCATCATCGTTGTCGAAGCCGTCGATAACCCGAGCAATATCGGCGCAATCGTTCGATGCGCAACCGGTTTAGGGTGGGATGGTTTGATCTGCGATTCAACCAGCGCAGACCCGCTTTCGCGTCGTGCGCTGCGGGTTTCAATGGGCTCGGCCTTCAACTTGCGGTTTGCTCGCACGAGCGACATTTTGCAAACACTCGAAATGCTTCGTGCGCAGAACTTCGCGACATACGCCCTAACGCCGAGCACATCGTCGCTCGATCTAACCCAGGTCAAACTCGAGCCCACGCAGAAGCGGGCTTTGATTTTCGGCTCAGAGCGAGCAGGCCTAAGTGAGACAGTGCTCGCTAAAGCCGACACCTGCGTAAAAATTGAAATGAACCCCGATGTCGACTCGCTAAATGTTGCCGCCGCCGCCGCAATTGCGTGTTACTCG
>DOHD01000046.1:0-2023 GCA_003535455.1 Acidimicrobium sp. | reverse complement strand
CAAGCTAACGCAAGCTAGCGCGGATACTCAGCCGAAGAAATTGGCAAACCTGTGTCGTTGCGCAAGTGCTCAGCGGCTTTGACGAAATACTCCGTCATCGCACCCCTAACTTCGTCATCAACAACTAGTTCATTTACCGCGCCGAGCATGTGCACCAACCAACGGTCGCGCTCTAAATTGCCGATGCGAAACGGCATGTGTCGCATGCGCAGTTGCGGATGACCGCGATTTTCATTGAACAACATCGGTCCGCCCCAATATTGGGCAAGAAACCAAGTCAAATGTTGTCGAGCCTTGACCAAATTTTCGGGTTCTTCGTAGAGAGCGATCAAAACTTGGTCAGTCGCAACACCCTCGTAAAAGCGATCAACAAGTCTTTCAAAAAATGAAAGACCGCCGACTTGTTCGAAGATCGACTTATCTGAACTCAGGGTCTTGCCATTCAGGAAACAAATTTGGCATCTCGCTCGAAACCTTCATCGTGAAATTCGCCGCACGTTTTTCGAGAAAACTCATCACGCCTTCGCGCGCATCAGCAGATTTGCCGCGTTGCAAAATGCCGCGCGACTCGGCTCGGTGAGCGTCCATCGGGTGCGAAGCGCCGAGCATGCGCCACAACATCTGTCGCGATAGCGCAACAGAAACCGGGGCGGTGTTCTCGGCGATTTCTTTGGCCAACTCTCGCGCGACTCTGAGCAAGTCGTCACCTGCATGCACGCTGCGCACGAGACCCGCATCACGGGCTTCACTCGGGCTGATCATTCGACCCGTGAATACCCACTCTGTTGCCACAGAGATGCCGACGACTCGAGGCAAAAACCACGACGAACACGCCTCGGTAACTATGCCGCGACGAGCAAAAACAAAACCAAACTTTGCGCCATCAGCCGCCAGGCGAATGTCCATCGGCAATGTCATTGTTACGCCGACACCGACTGCAGCGCCGTTGATTGCACCAATCACAGGCTTCAAACTTTCAAAAATACGCAACGACACCAACCCGCCTCCGTCACGCGGCACATCTTTGACCCCGGGCACATCGCTGCCGCCTCGACTGAAAGTCTCGCCGCCCGTCGAGAGGTCGGCACCGGCACAAAATGCACGACCGGCACCAGTCACGATTACTGCTCGGACATTGTCGTCGGCATCAGACAAATCAAATGCCGCAATGATTTCGTGCAACATCGTGTTGGTGAACGCATTTAGTTTTTCTGGACGATTAAGCGTGATCGTCGCGACATGGTCGCTTACTTCATAATTAATTTGACTAAACATCAAGAAAACGCGTTGCTGCTATTGCCGAACCGACCGCACCGACAAAAGCACCAATACCCAACAAGATCATCATGACGCCGGTCAGATAACTATCGGGCACAACCAGCGAACTGATCCCCGTGCCTGGTTTAAAGCCAGTCACACCACTTGTCCACGCCGAATTCAATAACCACAAACCACCGCACGACACGACACCACCGATAAGGCCTTGCAGCAGGCCTTCCAACATGAACGGCACTCGAATGAACCAGTTCGTCGCGCCAACAAGTTTCATCACTTCGATTTCGCGACGCCGGGCGAACATCGCCGTGCGAATCGTGTTCCAGATCAAACCAACTGCGACAAGCAACAGCACCAGCGACGTAATCAGCGTGACTACGCGAATAAAATTCGACAAAGTCGAGATCACCTCAAATTCGTCTTCGGCCAACGCCACCGCTTCGACGCCGGGCAAAGTGCGATATTGATCGCTCAACGATCTGACAAGAGTCGGATCATCAGACAACGGCACAACTTTGAACTGCGTCGGTATCGTCTCGGGCGACAACAACCCGAGCGTGACGGGGTCGCCGGCAAAAATGCGTTTTGCCTCTTCGTAGCTTTCGGTCTTGTTCAGATATCGCAACTTTTCGACATCGATGATCGTCGGCGAGGCCCGCAGAACCGAATCGATCAACGTCACCTGTTCGGCAGATGCGTCGCTGCGCACGAAGACGATCATTTCGACGTCACCCCGCCACTGCACCAA
>DOHD01000140.1:8200-10151 GCA_003535455.1 Acidimicrobium sp. | reverse complement strand
TCTTGTATTTGCCCGAGTGCGCCTTGAGCGCGCGAACAGTCGCAACAAGCACCGCAGCATCTGGCACCAAACCCGATGCACGACACTTGATGTTGAAAAACTTTTCGGCACCCATGTCGGCGCCAAAGCCTGCTTCGGTGATCAGATAATCACCCGAATGAATGCCGATCAAATCGCCGACAATCGACGAGTTTCCATGGGCGATGTTGCCAAACGGTCCAGAATGCACGATTACTGGCGTATTCTCGATTGTCTGCAACAAGTTTGGCTTAATCGCGTCTGCCATGATTACGGCCATCGAGCCAGCAGCGCTAAGTTGCTCGGCGGTAACTGGTTTGCCCTTTGTGTCGTAGCCGACGACAATTCGCGCGAATCGTGCGCGCATGTCTTCTTTTGATTTCGCAAGCGCCAGAATCGCCATTACTTCTGACGCAGCCGTGATGTCAAAACCCGTCTGTCGCACGACACCGTCTTCTTTGGTGCCAAGACCGATGATCACGTTGCGCAGTGATCTGTCGTTGACATCCATCACGCGTCGCCAAGTGATGTTGTCGATATCAAGATCGAGCTCATTGCCCTGGTGCAAATGGTTGTCGACCATCGCCGACAACAAGTTGTGTGCCGCTGTCACTGCATGAAAGTCGCCTGTCAAGTGCAAGTTCAACAACTCCATCGGGATCACCTGGCTGTAACCGCCACCTGCCGCGCCACCTTTGATGCCAAATGTTGGGCCCATGCTTGGTTGTCGCAAACTGATCGTCGCTTTTTTGCCGATGTGCTTCATCGCCTGGCCCAAGCCAACTGTCGTTGTCGTTTTGCCTTCACCAAGCGGGGTTGGCGTAATCGCCGTAACGACCACATATTTGGCCTTCGGACGTGACTTCAAAGAGTCAATCGCGTCGAGACTTATCTTGGCGAGACTTTTGCCATACGGTTCGAGAAACTCGCTACCAATGCCCATTTGTGCGGCGATGTCAGTTAGCGGCTTTGCCGTTGCTTTACGTGCAATCTCAAGATCCGATGGAAACCCCATTACTCCTCTTTCAAACTTAACTCACTATATTTATGCGACCCTTCACTCTACAGACCGAGCTTGAAGCAGTGACAAACTGCCGGAGGTCGCTAAAGTTAATTTCGTGGCCAAGCACAAATTCGACCCCTACATGCGCATCACCGAGCCAATGGTTCGTGACAACGGCGAGTTAAGGGTCGCAACTTGGCAAGAAGCTATTTTAAGAGCGGCAAAAGGACTAGCCGCGACTCGAGATGCGTTCTCGCCTTCGGCAGTCGGTTTCTTTTCATGTTCAAAGTCGACAAACGAAATGAACTTTATCGCCCAAAAGTTTGCTCGTGCAGTCATCGGCACGAACAACATCGATTCATGTAATCGAACTTGACACGCACCATCGGTGGTCGGTCTGGCCACCGTTTTTGGAGCAGGCGGAGGAACTAGTTCGTACGCCGAAGTTGAAACCACCGAAGTCATAGTTTTGTGGGGCTCGAACGCCCGCGAAGCACATCCGATTTATTTTCACCATGTTCTTCAAGGTGTACGCAACGGCGCGAAACTCTTCGTGGTTGATCCCCGACGAACAGCGTCGGCCGAATTCGCCGACATGTGGCTTGGTCTAAATGTTGGCACCGATATCGCGCTATCAAACACGATTGCGCGCGAGATCATTCATGCCGGTTTAGCAAACAAAGAATTCATCGAGGGCAGCACGACCAATTTCGAAACATATGCAGAGTCTGTCGAACCATGGACTCTCGAAGTCGGCAGCAAAGTGACTGGTGTGCCTGCTGATGCGATTCGCGAACTCGCCCACACGTATGCGCGTGCCGGAAGCGCACAGTTGTGTTGGACACTCGGCATAACCGAGCATCACAATGGTGTCGACAATGTTCTAAGTTTGATCAACCTCGCACTCTTATGCGGTCATGTTGGTCGCAC
>DOHD01000140.1:7006-8188 GCA_003535455.1 Acidimicrobium sp. | reverse complement strand
GACATGGGCGCCTTGCCGAACAAACTGCCTGGCTTCCAAGATGTTGAAGACGATATCGCTCGCGAGAAATTCAATAAAAAATGGAACTGCACTATTCCGCCAAAAAACGGCTGGAACCTTACAGAAATGTTTGCCGCGATGGAAAGAAAAGAACTTCGCGCAGTTTTTGTAATAGGTGAAAACCCTGCTCAGTCAGAAGCTGATGGTGCACACGCCACACACCTGCTCGAAAATCTTGATTTCTTGGTTGTGCAAGATATCTTCATGACTAAAACCGCCGAACTGGCTGATGTCGTTTTGCCAGGCTCGGCATCTTGGTGCGAAAGCGACGGCACGGTTACCAACTCAGAGCGCAGAGTGCAACGCGTTCGCAAGGCAATCAATTCACCCGGCAACGCCCATGATGACATTCAAATCATTCTCGACCTTGCTCGTGAGATGGGCCATGACTGGCAATATTCTTCGAGCGAAGAAATCTGGGACGAACTTCGCAGTCTTTCACCGATGCACGCCGGCATGTCCTACAAACGATTGGCTGAACTCGGTGGCATTCAGTGGCCGTGCTACAGCGAAGACAAACTCGAGCCAAGTTTCTTGCACGGCCGTTTGTGGGACAAAGACCCTGCAAAACGCGGTCGCCTCGCACCGTTCAGCGTCGTCATCGACGAACCGCCAGTCGAAGCCACGTCACCTGAGTTTCCGCTGCGCCTGACCACTGGCCGTCGCCTCGACTCGTATAACACCGGCGTTCAAACTCGCGGTTTCGATAGCCCACTGCGATTTGGCGAAACAATCGATGTCTCGCCTGAAGACGCAGCCAAACTTGCGATTCGTGACGCAGAAATTGTTCGCGTTAGTTCATTGCGCGGCTCGCTCGAAGTGCCGGTGCGAATTGATAAGAGCCTGCGCCCTGGCCTCGTGTTTATGACAATGCACTTTCCAGATCAGGTAAATACAAACTTGATCACCATTGATGCAACCGACCCGAAATCTGGTACCGCCGAATTTAAAGCCGCAGCAGTGAAAATCGAACGCATTAAAGAGCGGGTGCCCGTCGCAGGCGAATAGTTTTCGCTAGCGCTTTGGCACTATGACCCGTTAGTGCTCGGGCACTATTACTTGTTAGTGCTCTGGCACTAATACAAACTTGCCGAAGTGTTTTTTCTCTAGAAACTCGGTTTG
>DOHD01000140.1:0-6955 GCA_003535455.1 Acidimicrobium sp. | reverse complement strand
TTTTGAACACGGGCTCATCCCAAGCAGTGCAGCCAACCAGAGTTAGGTCTTTCAAGTAGAAAGTGCGCAGATCGAGATTCACGATCGGCCCACCTATCGCGCCAGAAGACACGTACCGCCCGCCGCGACGCATAACTTGCAGCATTGATTCAAAGTCTCTGCCACCGACATTGTCGACAACGACGTCAACCGACTCTTGCCCCAATGCAGAGACATAATCTGCGCCCCGCTCGATTACTTTGTCAGCACCAATCTCTTTTGCATGCTCGAATTTGCTCGAGCCAACTATCGCCGTAACGCATGCACCACGGATTTTTGCCAACTGCACAGCTGCCGAACCGACACCTCCCGAGGCACCGGCTATCAACACATGATCATTCATCGAAACATTTGCACGCAACAACATGTTTTCAGCCGAACCATAACTACACGGAATCGAACCCAATTCGACATCACTCCAATTCGAATCGATGACAAATACTTCTGATGCCGGAACTTTTACAAATTGAGCGAATGCGCCGTCGAAGTCGGAGCCCATCCAGATGTTGCGCATCGAACCAAAACCATCTGGACGCATGCAGGGCCGCACCAACACGCGCTTGCCTAACAATGGCGAATTAGCGTTTTCAGCGACTTCTACGACTACTCCGCAACAATCGGTGCCCTGAATAAATGGAAACGGCGTTGCAAGATCCCACCCACCATCGGCTTTTTGAATCTCCGCTAGTTCGCCGTCATTAGCAACTGAGTTAGTCGACACCTTTATCGAATCTGAATACCAGCCGACACGGGTATTGATCTCTGTATTGTTCACGCCCGCCGCCAAAACTTTAATTAGAACCTCACCCGGGCCAACACTCGGCGTCGGCACTTCTTTGTAGACAAGTTTGTCGTACCCGCCATTGCCAGTAGTGACAATTGCTTTCATGTTCGAAGTACTACTAATCGATTAGTGCATCGGCGCGCAAACCCGCGCGCTCAAGATGTATTGGCAGAACCCTTCCATAAAGTTCTTTTGCGCGCTGTGGGCTACTCACCATGCCCGGTTCAGAAACATAACTGAAAATTGCGACATACCGCTTTCGTCTTCCACGTAGTGGCGCAACTCGATGCAATGAGTAACGACCTTTGAAGATTTGCAAATCTCCTGGCTCAAGGCGCACCGTCTTGATCATTGACTTGTCACCGTCGAGAACTCGTTCGACTTTTTCATAATTCTCGTCAGTCAAAGATCGCACCATCGGGCTGTATTCGAACTCGCCACCAGACTCTGCATTCTGAATCGCCAGAGTTACCGTGAAATTATTCGTATCAAAATGCCATGGAAACCCACCACCCTCTTCTGCGAGGTTCACGACTACGTCAGCCAAAGGGTCGGCGTATGGAAAAAACTTGTCTTCTTGTAAAACTTCTTTGATGAAGGGCGAGAATGCCGGCCACTCAAAAATCGCACGCAAGATACTGTCAGCGCCAAGATTGTCGGCAGGAACGAAGGCGTTAGACCGATCGTAAAACCTGCGAAGCGGATGTGAACTTGAAAGGTCTTCACGGTCGGGCAAAAAATATGGGTTAGTTCGGGTGAAGTTTCTGTGGCTGAATTTCTCGACTCGGTCGCACTCGGCAACCAATTCGGCAATTTTTTCGGCCCGAACAAAGCCTTTGAGAACCGCGCAACCATCAGCATTGATCAGAGCCTGTGCGCTTGTGAGCAGGTCACGGCGCTCTTGACAGTCGCGGTCTATTGGATATCGATCAAGATCTACAAAATCGGCTACGGAAATAAAAATCGCAGACATATATAGGTCTAATAATAGACAAGTCGCCGTCTTGGCGATTTAAGTCGTAAAGTCAATGAGGCAATGGATCTCAAAATCGCATCAGGTTCGGCTAACACCGAAGAACGCATTGCAATTGACTCACTGCTTGGTGCGCCGTCTGAAACGTCTCATGGCGCAAAACGCGACGAAACAGGTTTGCGAGTCGCACATGGCGGTGAAAGTCTTCGCAAACTGCGGCACTTACTTTTGCCGACGCTACACAGCGTCAATGATCGCGTCGGATATATCAGTCGTGGTGCAATTAACTACATTTCTCAGCGTCTTGATGTCGCTCCCGCTGAAATTTATGGTGTTGCCACTTTTTACGCGTTATTTGACACCAATGAACGACCTGCGCGCCAGGTTCATGTGTGCATCGATCTCGCGTGTCGCGCCGCTTCAGGATGTACAGAAGAAACCTTGCCAGAAGGCGCAATTGCGTCACCGTGTCTTGGCACTTGCGAGCGGGCGCCATCAGTATTAGTGATTGAATCTGGCGTCACGGTGCGTCAAGAAGTTCTTGCACCAGCGACTAAAACTCAAATTGCAGAACTTGTCGCCGGAAAACCAGCACCCGCCGAGCAGTCAATTGCGCAAGCCGCGCCACAGACGCCAGACCCGTCACTCGTTCTGCTCTCTCGAATCGGAGTTGTTGACCCATTGAGCATCGACGACTACGTCGCACACAATGGCTATGCGGCATTGCGCAAAGCGTTCGCAATTGGTGCCGAAAAAGTAATCGATGAAGTTACGGCATCTGGCTTGGTTGGTCGTGGCGGTGCGGCGTTTCCAACGGGCAGAAAGTGGGCCGCAGTTGCGTCTCAACGAGTAAAAACCCGCTATCTGATTTGCAACGCCGACGAATCTGAACCCGGCACATTCAAAGATCGAGTTTTGCTTGAAGGCGACCCGTTCGCTTTGATCGAGTCAATGACGATCGCCGCATTCGCAACGGGATCTCAACATGGCTATATCTATCTTCGTGGCGAGTATCCACGAGCACTCAAAAATTTGAATAACGCCGTAGAGGTCGCACGAAACAAAAAATATCTCGGTGACAACATTCTCGGCTCGGGCTTTAACTTTGACATCACGATTTTTAGAGGTGCGGGCGCATACATCTGTGGCGAAGAAACAGCAATCTTCAATTCAATCGAGGGATACCGAGGCGAACCACGCAACAAGCCACCGTTCCCCGTCGAAGTTGGTCTATTTGGCAAACCAACGGTCGTTAACAATGTTGAAACCCTCCTCAACGTGTTGCCGATCATCAACAACTCTGGCGAAAAATATGCATCGTGGGGCTCAACAGGCTCGAAAGGCAAAAAACTTTTCTGCGTTTCTGGCGCTGTTAAAAAACCAGGTGTTTACGAAGTCACATTCGGTGTCACGTTGCGTCAGTTAATCGATCTCGCCGGCGGACTTAAATCTGGGTCATCCATGCAGGCCGTGCTACTCGGTGGCGCCGCTGGTGGCTTCGTCGGCCCACAAGATTTAGATCTTGAACTTACCCTTGAAGCAGCCCGAGAAGCAGGCACAACACTTGGCTCCGGTGTTGTAATGGTTCTAGATCAAAGTGTCAACATGCTTGATCAGCTACAACGCATCGCGGCATTTTTTCGAGATGAATCGTGTGGTCAGTGCGTGCCATGTCGAGTCGGCACCGTGCGTCAACAAGAAGCGCTCGCCCGATTGGTTAGGTCACAGAGTGCCAGTGACACGGCGATCGACCTTCAGCTTTTGCGCGATCTCGGTCAAGTAATGCGCGACGCCAGCATCTGCGGTCTGGGTCAAACAGCACACAATGCCATCGACTCTGCCCTCACCCGACTTAAGGTGTTTTCAGCATGAGCACACAAGTGACAACCGGTCTTCAGGTTCGCAAAAGCGTCGAACTCACGATTGACGGCAAAAAAGTTACTGCACCCGAAGGCTCTACCCTTCTCGATGCTTGCCGAGCTTCTGGCAAAGAAATTCCGACTCTTTGTTTTGGTGACACGATCACGCCAAAAAATGCTTGTCGCGTCTGCATGGTCGAACTCGAAGGCTCACGCACTCTCGTGCCGAGTTGTTCTCGTAAGGTTGAGGCCGGAATGGTTGTCAAAACCGACACCGAGCGCACGACCCACAGCCGCAAACTCGTGCTTGAACTTCTCGGTTCGTCAGTCGACTTGTCGTTGACAAAAAATGTTGCAAAGTGGAATGACAACTACGACGCCGAACCCTCGCGGTTTGGCGCTCCATCGCAACACCATGGCAAACGCGACGACGCAATAACTGGCCATCATCATGCACCTGACGGTCAAACCGCCGAAACGGTTCACCAACCCGTCAAAATCGACAACGCGCTCTATGTTCGCGACTATTCAAAATGTATTTTGTGTTACCAATGCGTTGACGCATGCGGCGAGCAGTGGCAAAACACTTTTGCGATCACAACCGCTGGTCGTGGCTTTGACGCCAGAATTTCGACAGAGTTCGCCGTCGATTTGACAGATTCGGCTTGCGTTTATTGCGGCAACTGCATTCAAGTTTGCCCTACCGGCGCGCTGATGTTCACCTCAGAATATGAGATGCGCGAGGCCGGCACCTGGCGAGAAGAAGAACAAACTCAAACTGACACCATCTGCCCCTACTGCGGTGTTGGCTGCTCATTGACTCTGCATGTTCAAGACAACACGATCGTTAAAGTCACTTCACCGAGCGACCATTCGGTGACGCACGGCAACTTGTGCATCAAAGGACGCTTCGGCTTTCAGCATGTGCAAAATACTGACTAAATGAACTCGCTCAACAAGCGCCTCGAAATTGTTGACATTTCGGCGCTCACGAGCGCATCAAACCCGAATTACGACGACACTGCAGGCGAACTTTATGCTGCGCTGAGCGAAATCGGCTTCGCAATCATCGTCAATCATGGTGTTGAAGAAAAAGTAATCGACGATATGCGCCAAGCAGTTGCGACAGTTTTTGACGCACCCCGTGAAGTATTGCTGCAAGACATGGTGGTCAAAGGCAACTATCGCGGCTTCGTGCCGCTTGGCTATTTCACTCCGAACTCGGGCAAAGGCAAAGCCGATCAATACGAAGCCTGGAAACTGCACAACGAAACCGACCCAGCCGACCCGATCTGTCAGGCGAGCTCGCTTTACGGTCCAAACAAATGGCCGCGCATCAACGTCGACATCAAGACACCTGTGATGAAATATTGGCAAGCATTGACAATTGTCAGCGAACGTCTGGTTGTTGCGCTGTGCTCACAACTTGGCGTAGACGCCCAAATAATTTTGTCATGCATGACCAACCCTCTAACTAACATGACACTTCTTAACTACCCGCCGATGCCGCCACAAAGCGACAACTGGGGCATACATCCGCATAAAGATTTCAACTTGTTGACATTGCTCGCTCACGACCCAATTGGCGGTCTCGAAGTGCGCAATCGCATGGACGAATGGATTAGCGCCGAATGCCCCACGAATGGTCTCGTTCTCAATGTCGGCGACATGCTCGAACTTTGGAGCGGCGGTCGTTTGATCTCGACGCCACACCGAGTCTTCAACAAATCCGGCAAACCCCGACAATCATTTCCATATTTTTCAAAACCTAGATTCGATGTGGTGGTCGAGCCACTACTAGAGCCAATCGAAGGTTTTGATCGGCTTCCTTTGCATGTCGGCACGTCTGCGGCCGATATCTGGTACTCGAATTGGCCAGACACAGTTTCGACAGACCCTGCGCAAGTTCTCGGCGAATACAGTTCATCGTGACGAAACACAAACGAGCCCGTAGTTTTGAGCCAAACGCCGACAACACCGTTACTACTGAAACTGGTCACGTAGCCCATCGCGACTTAGTCGATCACTCAAGACGACTTGTTAAAAACTTCTATAAAGTTGGCCAACACGTCTGGTGCTTGGTGGGCAACGGTCTCTCAAACCAAACATTTATCGACGCGCCCCAAGGCATCATTGCTATTGACACTGGCGAATCAAACGAAGAAATGCGTGCGGCGATTTCTGAGTTGCGATTTCACACAAAAAAACCGATTGTCGCAGTGCTCTACACACATTTTCATTATGTCGCTGGCACANNGCAATTGCTGAACTGCGACTTCACACGAAGCGACCGATCGTCGCAGTTCTGTACAAACATTTTCATAATGCACTGCACGAATTGTTGGCGTTACTCTCGAAAAATTAGACGACCACCTAAAGAGATTGAAGAAAAAATGCGCGAAGGCGAGTTTCGTGCAAGCCTTANNATCGCCTATAACCGTGTTCGCACCGCAACCGAGATCGCGCCAAGCTATAGCCGTGGTTTAGTCGAGCAATTTGCTATCACGCTGCCCCCAGATGGCCCAGACGGCAACGTTAATGTTGGGCTCGGTCGCTTCTATCGCAACCCCGAACACAAGACACAGACAAACGGATTCATCAAACCAGCACACACATTCGACAAACAATGCACCCTAAAAATTGCTGGTCTCGATGTCGAAGTTACTCCGGCACCGTCTGACGCCGACGACTCGGTTACATATTGGTTTAAGTCACTTGGCTGCGCGGTCAACAATCTCGTTTGGCCGGTGCTTTTCAATGTGTTTGCGATTCGCGGTGAAGAATACCGCGACCCGCAAATCATGCTCGAAGGCATCGATCATCTACTTTCGCTCAATCCAACACACCTTGTCGGCGCTCATGGCATGCCCATAAGCGGAAACGCCGAGATTATGCGACGAGTCACGAGATATCGAGACTCGATTCAATTCTTATGGGATCAAACCGTTCGCTTGACTAATCGTGGCTACACCAGCACTGAACTCGGACATGAAATTCGTCTTCCCGATTTTTTTGACGAAGACAACCTGACATCAGAGTTTTATGGCGTCACAGAACATCATGTGCGACAGATTCGTGCTGGGTTACTCGGCTGGTTCGACGGCGACCCAGCAAACTTGTTTCCGTTGCCAAGAGAAGAACATTCAAACCGAATGATTACTGGTTTCGGTGGTCGAGACATCGTGCGACAAAAAGCAACCGAAGCAATCGACAGCGAGGACTTGCGTTGGGCATGCGAACTTAGTTCGTGGCTGGTTAACAGCACCGAAGTTGAAGACCTCGACAAATTCTTGCTGGCTA
>DOHD01000167.1 GCA_003535455.1 Acidimicrobium sp. | reverse complement strand
AAAAACAGTGAGTCGGTCTATAAGCGGGATTTTGTAGCAACAGCAGTTGCCTGCTGATACCGACGACCATCCATCTATGCGGCCTACCCGAGGGTTGCTCGAAAGCGAACGGACAGTTCATGCCCTCTGCGCGGCCTTGCTTCAAGTGTCGTACCAAGCCGCGATTGTTGCCAATCACGCTGGTGCGCTCTTACCGCACCGTTTCATCCTTACCTGTGAAGTGTCTTGCGACGCTTCCATCGGCGGTTTGTTTTCTGTTGCACGAAATGTCAGGTTTCCCCGACCTGGCTTTCGCCAGCACTTTGTCCTGTGAAGTCCCGACTTTCCTCAATGATGCGATGCGAACATCTCAACACTGCGGTCGACCGACCGACTCACCGTTGCTTTAAGTGTATTAGCGAAATTATTCGCTCAGCAAGAGACGCTGTCGTAGACAAGCGAGTTCAAACTGGGTGTTTCAAGCAACAGCGTGGTGCGAGTGCCATCTGGCTTTGGCGCGCCGACTATCAACTGGATGTTGGCCTGTGAACCGTATGCCGCCGGAATTGCGGCAATGTTTGGTTTGCCGGTTGTCGGGTCGTTCGTCGGACCCATCGCCGTGATACCTGGATTAAGAACTTGAGCCAGTAGCGCGGCATGCCGTGACTCTTGCTGACCGATACGAATAGCGTCGGCGCGCAATTTTGGATCTGAAATCATTTCGACCACGCCTTGATATGTCTGTGCGGCGAGATTTTCGAGTGCGTGCGCGAGCGCAATGACATCGACGCCGACATTCGGGTTCTTGTCGTCGGTGATCAGGGCAAGCGCAGGCGTGAGATATAGATCGTTGATACGCACATTTGCGCAACGATGTTCTTTGCCGCCAAGCGCCTTGACCAAACCGTTGACGGCATCGGCGTGTGCTTGGTGATCATCGCGAAACCGCTTGGCGATTTCTGTGGCACCCGCGAGGTCGCCTTTAAAAACACCCAGACCAAGAGCGGCCGTATATGTATCGATGGCGTTGTATTCGAGCGACGCAGCCGTGCGCAACAACACCGCATCTGTAACTTCGGCTTCTGCCAATGCGGTGGTAGACGGTGCCTCACCGAGTCTGGCGATTGCGCCGTCGTCGATAACACCTGACTGTTTGCCACACGCCGCTAAAGCGATGCCAGACGCGAGCGACAAACCGCTCAAGCGCAACAACTCGCGACGACTTAGTTGGTTCGGCTGGTTGGGCTGGTTCGGATAGCTCATGGCGCGACCAACGATTGTGCCGTGTTTTCGAGCGCGAGATCTAAGTTTGTCGAAATGCGCGTTGCAAGCATCGCCGCGTGTCGTGCTTCGACGGTTGTGATCGATGCAAGCAGCGAAGCGTGTTTTGCAGATTCAAGTTTTGCGATAATCGCCGTGTGCGTGGCGATCGCCGTGTTCTCTAGTTCGAGCAGAGTTGTCCAAAAGTTGTCGGCATTTGAAAGCAGAGCAAAAAATCGGGTGTAGGCCTCGTCGTTGCGCTTAAGTGCCGCACGTTTGCTGAGCACGCCGTTGAGCGTTTGTTCGTATGCCGCGTGATGGCTATGCAACAAGGTGAGTAATCCTTGTTCTTCGTCAGACTTGGTCTTTCGCGAAATTGCATTCGCATAGAGGTCTCGTGCAGCCAGTTCGAGAGATTGTGCTGCTACGAGAAAAGTGATGTCGTTCTCAGAAAGCATTTGATAAATCTAGACGAATTTAGAAGTCGAGGCTCGACAGAGCCGGAATCCAATTGCGGGCACGCAAAATCGCCTCGTGCCATTGTGCGCGATCTAGTGGCCGATTCGGGGTCACGATTTGTGCTGGCTTCCACGTACTTGTGGCTTCGTCAAGGGACGACCAAAACGAAACGCCGACACCGGCCAAAAAAGCGGCGCCCAAAGTCGTGGCTTCGGTGACTGGCGAAACTTCTATCGTGCGCCTCGTTGCATCGGCGAGCGCCTGGACGAAAGTTGGGTTGCGACTCATGCCGCCGTCGATGCGAATTGAACCGACTTCGAGTTTTGTCGCCTCGACAACCGAATCAACCATGTCGGCACCACGTTGTGCGATGCCTTCTAACACGGCGCGAACAATATGACTGCGAGAAGTGCCACGAGTGATGCCGAGCAAAGTGCCGCGCGCGCCGTAATCCCAATGCGGGGTGCCGAGACCAAAAAGTGCGGGCACGAATACGACACCAGCACTGTCGTCGACTTGTGCAGCAATTTCGTGGCTCTCTTCTGGTGAGTTGATCAGTTTGAGATCTTCGCGAAGCCAATCGATGTTCGTGCCGGCAGCGAGCATGATTGCCTCAGAGGCCCAATGGGTTTGAGTCGCATCTCGGTAGGCGACAATCGGATAAGTGCCTTGGGTATCGCGGGTGAAATTTTTCGGTGCCCGTTGACCTGTGAACGTGTTCAACATGCCGCCGGTGCCGAAAGTAATTTTTGTCGCGCCACTTGAGATGCACGCTTGGCCGATCAATGACGACTGCTGGTCGCCGATCAGTGCCGCAATTGGCGGTGAGTTTGGCAAGGCAGTCGCGTTGCCAATGACACCGGTTGAAGCGACGATTGTCGGCAGAGTGTCGATGTCAACTCTCAACAAATCGCAGAGTCGCGGTGACCACGAATGCGCGTCGATCGAGCACAAACCGGTCACCGCGGCATTGCTCGAATCAGTTGTATGCAGTTGATTGTTCGACAACACTGCGGCGACGAACGAGTCGACGGTGCCGATGCGCACGTCGCGACGGTCGATCTTGTTTGCATCGATGTAATGACTGAGCATCCATGCGGCTTTCGTCGCTGTTTGATTCGGTGCAAGTTTGATGCCATGTTCGGCCGCGGCAGTGATGCATTCGCCAACTGTTCGCAAATCTTGCCAACCCAGTGCCGGCCCGAACGGTTTGCCAGTTGATTTGCTCCAGATCACTGTCGACGCCCGTTGGTTGGTGATGCCGACACCAACAATTTTGTCTGTTGCACGAGATTGTTCGATCGTCTTGGCACATACGCGCAACACCGATTCGGCCATTATTTGGGCGTCGAACTCGACCAGCCCAGGTGCCGGGGTGCTCGGGCGACACGCTTCGTGGTTCAAAAAATGAATTGAGCCATCGTGGCGAACAATCGCGGCGCGCAAAGAACTAGTGCCGATGTCGATGACCAGAATGCTCACTGTTTGATCTCTCGCACTTTTGTTTTGTCTAGATCTTGTATTCGCCGCGTGTTGACACGATGCCAAATTTGCCGGGATTCAAAATATCTTGCGGATCAAGAACGCTTTTGATTGCCGCAAGAACGCCGTGAGCCGAGCCGAGCGCCTGTTTTAAATATTTTGCACGGTTGATGCCGACGCCGTGGTGATGGGTGAGGTTTGCGCCAGACTGAAGCGCCGCATTTTGCGCAGCGTCCCATATTTGTGAATAGGCGAGTTCGATTGCGGAAAGACTTTTGTCGCGTGGTTCGGCTACAAACGTGAAATAGATGCATGCGCCGTCGATGTAACTATGCGAAATATGGCACGAGGCGCTGCGCGCCCCAGCGACTTGCATGATCGCACTCTTCACAGAATCGGCAACTGAATTGACGCGAGACCATGCAACAGCAACTTCCATTGTGTCGATTACGAAGCCTTTTTTCGAAAGTATCTGCAAGCCGCTCGTGTCGTTGCGATGGCTGAGCCAATTGTCGACCAGTTGTGCGTCGGCAGTTTCACAAGCATTTAAATCGGCCGACTCGGCGACAATTTTTAGTGTCGCGTCGACCAACAATTCGACACCTTCGTCAAGCACCAACAAGGTGCAGGTCGTGCCGTCGCCGCCATGGCTTCGTTTGCTTTCGCGTTCGTCGTAGAGACGTAAAACGGCCGGGGTCGCACCGTGCCGCACAGCGAGTCGCATCGTCTCGACGGCATCGGCAAAAGATTTGAAGCGATACGCGGCTTTCTTGGTGACATCGGGCAGTGGATGCGCCCGCAACCAAACTTTGGTGATGATGCCGAGCGTGCCCTCGCTGCCGATGAACAGCGAAGTCAAACTCGGACCAGTCGCACTTGCTGGTTCGGTACCAGTTGAAATAACCGAGCCGTCGGCGAGAACGACCTCGAGGCCCGCGACCATGTCGTCGATTTTTCCGTAGCGAGTCGAAAATTGTCCCGCGCCACGAGAACCAATCCATCCACCGACGGTCGAGATGTCGAACGATTGCGGAAAATGCCCGACAGAGAGTTGGTGCTTGCTGTTGATTTCGTTTTCGAGGTCGGGACCAAAAGTTCCGGGAAGTACTTCGATCAAGCCAGAAATTTGATCGACACTTACGACGCCGCAAAGGTCGGTCGTATCAATCACGACGCCTGCAAAAAGTGGCACTGCTGCGCCACAAACGCCAGATCGACCGCCAGACACGGTGACCGGCACCGAGTGTTTCGCGCAAATCGCAACCACATCGCTTACCTGTTTGGTCGAATTGGGCCGACATACGACGCCTGGTCGTCGGGCTGTCATCGCATTGAGCGACCAATGCATCGTCAGCGGCCACCAGTCGCGGGCATGTTCGACGAGATCAGACGTAGAAGTTGAACTCGGGCACAACATTTGCAGACCAACCAAAAAATCAGGGGATAGATCGACGCCAGTGGTATCGATTCGATCGACTACTTTTTCGACCGAGTCAGAAAATTCGATCGGCGCAGTCGGTTTGATCGTCATGAGTTATTGCAACTGAAGCGCCGCATGGTCTTCGTCTGCACACGAATTACAGTAACCGAGAACTTGATTGTTGATCTCTTGTTCGCCCCAGCCAAGATATGGTGCGATCAACTCGGCGACACCTCGGGCACTTGCCACGCTTGCTCGACGATTGATGATTCGAGCGCGCGTGCGTCGTGACAAAATGTCGTCGAGCGTGCGGGCCATTTCGTACTGCACGGCGAACACTGCCTCTGCTCGCAAATACGGAAGCCCCGCAATCAGCGGTTCGCCGAGATTCGGGTCTTGCGTGATCATTTCGGCGAGCATTTCTGACTCACCACCAAACCGAGATTGCAGATGTCGCAGGTTTTTGTCGGCGAGTTTCGTAGAACTGTTTTTTGCGCCGATAAATTTGAGGCTTTTGGTCTTGCATTTTGCAGATACACCCAAAGTTTTAACGACTTCATCAACCGTGTCTTGTGCCATCTTGCGGTAGGTAGTGAGTTTTCCGCCGGCGATGGTGATCACGCCAGAGTTCGACTTCGAAACTTTGTGACGGCGCGACAAGTCGGCGGTGCGCGAACTAAGTTTTTCGCCACTCACGCTTTTGACCAGCGGTCGCAACCCTGACCAAACAGCGGTTACATCATCAGCGGTGACGTTTGTAGTCACGGCGGCGTTCAGAGCCCTGAGGACATAGTCGATGTCTACGCGGGTGCATTGCGGGTCGTCGATCGAACCCTGATAATCGGTGTCTGTCGTACCTATATATGTGTATTGGTAGGTGCCGTCATAATTTGAAATCCATGGCACCAAGAACAGACTGCGTTTGTCGCCGGGCACCGGAATCACCACGGCAATGTCGTTGCGCACCATCTTCCATGGCACGGTCAAGTGCACGCCTTTTGCTGGCCGAATCGACTCGGGGTTCTTGCCTTCGTCGGTCGTCATGACTTCGTCAGACCAAACCCCGGCCGCGTTGACTATGACACGGGCATTGATCGTGATCGAGTTTGCGTCACGAGGTTTGACGATCGCGCCGCAGGCACGGCCTTGTTGATCGTGCAAGATTTTTTCGACAGGGGCATAATTCAAAACTGCGGCACCATGACTCGCGGCCGTGCGAGCAAGTGCGATGCAAACTCTTGCGTCGTCGGCCATCGCGTCAAAATATAAATATGCCGACCCAAGTCGTTTGCGGTCCATTGTCGGCAAGTGTGTGAACGCTTTGTCGGCGTTAAGTCGACGGTGAAACTTGCCGATTCGCCAACCACCGGTCAAGTCGTACATCCATAATGCCGTGCCGAGAGCACGGGCGATCTTGCGCGAAACAACGCCATCACGTTTGAGAATTGGAATCATGAACGGCAACGTCTGCACAAGATGTGGCGCGTTTCGTTTGAGCCGTTGTCGCTCGTGCAATGCCTCGTAAACGAGGGCAATTTCACCTTGTTGCAGATATCTGACGCCACCGTGAATCAACTTGCTGCT
>DOHD01000037.1 GCA_003535455.1 Acidimicrobium sp. | reverse complement strand
TTGACATCACAAACCTGAACTTCAATTCTTGAATTTGCCCGAACACGCTTGACCTTGCCCGAATTTGTTTCGGTGATCACGCCATAACTATTCGGGCTTTCACCAAATCGCGCGAACCAAACAGGGCTTCGAACTGGCTCGCCAGATTTACGAAAAGTGATCAGCGAAACATATTTCGCCGATTTCAAAACTCGCGCCGAATTGCTTTCATTCATTGTCGGGGAGGGGGGACTTGAACCCCCGGCCTCCTGGTCCCAAACCAGGCACGCTACCAACTGCGCCACTCCCCGGACTGGGTAATGCTACCGACTTACGAGGCCGCGAACAGCGGTGAGAAAATTATTTACGTCGTCATTATCTATGTAGCGCGCGATGCCTGCCCGAACGACACCGCCACTTTGCGTCAAACCTAATTGGGCGACGACCTCGACTGCGTATGAATCGCCCGACCAAACAGCAATTTTTTTCGCCGCGAGTTCTTGTGCGACGCGATCGGGCGTCATCGAATCGAGGGTGAAAGAAATTGTTGGTGCGCGCATTTCTAAATCATGCGGTCCCCAAACTCGCACACCTGGCGTATCCAACAAGCCTTCAAGTAACGGCGCAAAAACCGCGCTCTCGAGTGCCTGTAGTTTGCGCATGTCTTCTTCGATTAGAAATCGGGCGGCGGCTTGTGTCGCGGCGATGCCTTCAAAGTTTGGTGTGCCAGTTTCGAATCGTCTCGGACCAGTGTCTTTGGCAGGTCGAACCTTGGCGACTGGCAGAGAGTCGAGCAGCGCTGGCTCGACATACATCACGCCGGCGTGCGGCCCATACCATTTATAAGGAGAAGTTGCGAGAGCGTCGCAACCCAACTCGCGAATATTTATTTGCTTGTGTGGTGCAAGCGCCACAGCGTCGACAAAAACCCGCGCCCCGTGCTTGTGGGCGATGGCGATTATTGATTTGAGATCGGGCATCGTGCCAATCAAATTTGATGCACCTGTTACGGCGACCCATTTCGTGTCGTCGTTGATTAGTTGTTCGAGAGCCACCATGTCAAGGCGACCCGTAGTCGGGTCGAACGGCGTCAACACATGTTCGGCTCCCGAAATTTCGCAGGCGATTCGCCACGGCGAAACATTTGCTTCATGATCTAAACGCGTGCCAACAATTCGATCACCAGGTTTTAGTGTGCGAGCGATAGCGCGAGTGAAGGCCATCGTCATTGTCGTCATGTTTGCGCCAAGACAAATGCCAGCAGGGTCTGCACCAAGAAATTCGCCGACAACTGTTCGCGTTGATTCGAGCAACGCATCGCATGCGTCGGCGGCCGCAAAAAAGCCCCCGGTGTTCGCATTCGAGCCAGTTGCGGCCCATTCGGTCATCGCGCTTATCGCGACATCAACCATCTGAGTTCCT
This sequence comes from Acidimicrobium sp., assembly GCA_003535455.1. Lineage (GTDB taxonomy): Bacteria > Actinomycetota > Acidimicrobiia > Acidimicrobiales > Ilumatobacteraceae > BACL27. The sequence continues at coordinate 2,199 of DOHD01000037.1, read as the reverse complement.
GCTGGTCCGTCAAAACGCGACCAGCCGTCCCTCACGCCAGGGAAGTGGTGGCGCAACGAGCTATTTTGCGCGTTTGGCAATTTTTGCGAGTCGCTTTGCGGCCTTGCCGGTTGCTTCAATGCTGCGTTGATCAAGATCGCCGACCTCAACGCCATTCGAGAATCTAACTCTGTAGCGCAACCAGTTGAATCCATTTGCGAGGATAACTTTGCCATCGCTGCCGACGGCCACACCGTTGAGTTCGACTATCGACCGAACTGTGTCACCCATGCTCAGATTTAGTTGTCCGTCATGTGGATTCGCCAAAGCATGTGGCTTCCAGCTTTGGGTCGCCGAAGCCGGGGCGTTTGAATTTGAAGTCATAGTCATAGTTTGCCACAGATACACTGCTCGGCACTGTGAAAACGACATTAGAAGCCCTAGAAGGCAACAAAATCAAACTCTCAATCGAAGTTGACGAGATCGAGTTCGACCGTTATTTAGACGGCGCATTTCGTAAAATTTCGACGCAGGTTCGCATCCCGGGTTTTCGTCAAGGCAAGGCACCGCGCAAGTTGATCGAGGCACAAATTGGGGTTGAAGCCGCGAGGTCGCAGGCAATCGAAGATGCGATACCTGCGTCGTTGGCTCTCGCCGTGCGTGAACATGATCTTGACATCATCGCCACGCCAGAAGTGAATCTGACCGGTGGGCAAGAGTCGGGAAATATCGCCTTTGACGCAACTTGCGAGGTTCGACCAGTGGTTGAGATCGCGGGATACAAAAAGTTGAAAGTTGAAATGCCGTCTCTAGTGGCCAGCGATGATGACATCGACGAGGTCGTCAAGTATGAGCGCAAGAGGCATGCAACTTTGAGCGATGTCGATCGTCCGGCGAAAGTCGACGATCAAGTAACCCTCGACCTTGTTGGGTCTCGAAATGGTGAGCCGTTGCCTGGGCTCAATGTCGAAGATTGGCTTTATGAAATCGGGCGCAACTGGGTCGCCGAAGATTTCGACAAGCAACTCACAGGGGCAACGACCGGTCAAAAATTAGCGTTCACCTCGTTGCCATCGGGTATGACAGAAATGGCAGATTTCGTCGTCACGATCAAAAAGATTCAAGAGCAGGTGTTGCCAGAACTTACCGACGAGTGGGTTGCAGAACATCTGGCCGAGCACGAAACGATCGAAGCATGGAAGTCAGCGGTGCGAACTCGTATCGAAGAGTCGCGATTGAATCAAGTGCGCAACACCNNCCAGAGGCGATGGTCAATAGTGACCTGCGCGGTCGGGTGCAAAACACATTGAAGCAATTCGAATCACAGGGCATCTCGATGGAGCAATGGCTTTCGGTTACCCAACAAACTGCCGAGCAGTTTGTTGACGCTTTGAAAGAGCAATCTGTATTGGCAACGAAAGTCGACATCGCGCTTCGAGCAGTTGCCGTGGCCGAGAAGCTCGATGCATCGCAAGACGACCTCGAGCGTCAGTTCGAGCGCATCGCGACACAACTCAAGAAAAAGCCGGCGGCGATTCGCAAGGCATACGAGAAGAACGACGCGATTGCAGACCTCAAGGCACAAATCGCAAAATCAAAAGCAATCGACTGGTTGTTGCACAATTCGCAATTCGTCGATGACAAGGGCACCGCGATAGACAATGAAACCATTTTGGGTGAGCACGACCATGACGATCTTGGTGCCGTTTCCGAATTGCACGAGCACGAGCACGACCACGAATCAGGACATGATCACAAGCACTAAGGTGCCATAAATACGGGCTCTTATTGCCCGCAAAAACCTACGGCTACGAACTAGCGTTATTGGTCAGTAATTAAAGTGTCGTTTCATTGTGGCACGATAATTCAACCGCTAATCAAGAGGATTTTCCGTGGATTTTGTTCGCAACTACTACGTTCCAAATGTCACCGAGCAGACCAGCCGTGGCGAACGTGTCTATGACCTTTACAGCCGTCTGCTCAAAGAGAACATAATCATTCTCGGTACTCCGATCGACGACACGATCGCCAACTTGGTTTGCGCACAGTTGATTCACCTTGAAAGCGAAAACCCAGACAAGGACATCAACATTTACATCAACAGCCCCGGCGGTGACATCTCGGCGTTGTTCGCCATTTATGACACGATGCAATTCATCAAGAACGACATCGCGACCATCTGTCTTGGTCAGGCGGCGTCGGCGGCGGCAGTGTTGCTTG
>DOHD01000148.1:892-4370 GCA_003535455.1 Acidimicrobium sp. | reverse complement strand
GAGACAAACATTATTTTTGAACTCGAAAACTAATTAACAGTTACTTTGCGATTTCGAAAACTGCGGTTCGTTTGAAGTTCGACAACATTTCGGGCAGTGGTTCAACGCCAATACCGACCGTGTTTGGCACTGCAATGTGACCATTTTCGATTACAAATGGCTGAGTGATGTCGCGAGCGAAATAACGAGCCGAGGCAGAGATATCCCCTGGCAGCGTAAAGCCGGGCAATGCAGCGAGCGCAAGGTTCGCCGCACGGCCGATGCCGGTTTCGAGCATGCCACCGCACCAAACCGGCACGCCACGCGAAACGCACAAATCGTGGATTCTTTTTGCTTCGAGATATCCGCCGACCCGACCAGGTTTGATGTTGATAACCGAACACGCCTTGAGATCGAGCGCACCACGAGCGGTTTCAAGTGATGTAATCGACTCGTCAAGACAGACCGGAGTTTTGATCTCACGTGCAAGTTCGACATGCCCGGCCAGATCATCTTCGGGCAAGGGTTGCTCGATCAACAGCAGGTTAAACGCGTCGAGTTGCTTCAGATGTCGTGCGTCAGCCACGGTGTATGCCGCATTGGCGTCGACTTGCAACAGCAGATCGTCACCAAACTCTTTGCGCACGGTACGCACGAGATCGATGTCGCTGCCCAGTTCGATCTTCAGCTTCACACGTACATAACCTTGCGACAGATATTCGCCGACAACACGAACCAGGTCGCTCAAACTGTTTTGAATGCCAACCGAGACACCTGACGGAACGACGTTTTTTGTCGCACCTAAAAACGTGGCCAGCGAAATTTTTTGATCGCGCAATTGCAGGTCGAGCAAAGCCGCTTCAACGCACGCTTTCGACATGTAGTTGCCACGAATCGGTGCGGCGCTGGCGATAAAACTTTGCGCTGTCGAGTCGGCACGCAACTTCGGCACCAGAAATCGAGAAACGACCTCGACGCAATTTTCAAGATACTCGGACGAATAATTTGGCTCGGTGCCCGCGACGCACTCTCCCCAACCTGAATTAGCGTCGCCGACCGCACGAATGTAAAGCAGATCGCGCGAGGTGTCTGTGCCAAAAGATGTGCGAAACGGCGAGACAAGGTCTATGCCACCTCGCCACAACTCAATGGCCCGCAACATTATTTACCTTGCCTTTTCGCTGAGAACATATGCGCCGTCTGCTGTGAATCCTCGCACAAACTTTGAGGCTGAAAATGCAGATTCAAAACTTTTGCGCTGGGCGGCTCGAAGGTCGCGCGCACGTGCTTGATCGTCGACGCTGTTGCTTTGCCTCAACGCAACTATGTCAGCCGGTGTAGTGATTAGTTCATCACCGCTTTCGACATCGATCGTCACCGCAGTTGGCGCAACGTCACAGCCAGCAACTTGGCGCTCGACAATAAGTCGATCGGTGTTGTCGCCAGAGTTGAAGAGATCATCAAGTTCGACCATAAAAGTCTCGGTAGATAGCCGACGACCTTGGCACCAAGGGTCACCAAATTAAAATGTGCGTTGCGACGAACAAGCGGGTCGAATGTCCATGAAATTGCTGAAAACCCGTTTCGTTTTGCCCATGACCATTGGTGTTGTTTAAGAGCACGACCGACCCCAGAGTTCACCGCGCCATCAACAACACCTGTGACGTGTGAATGCAATTTGTCATTTGATCGCCCGACTAGCGCCATTGACCCGCCAACAACTTCGTGCTGACTTTTGTCTTCACGAAGCGCGAGGCTGGCGTAACCGCCAGCATGAACCACGGCCACGATTACATCCACTGAAATCGAATTTTTGTCGCCCCAAACCGCGGCAAACAGTCGCGAGAGTTGGTGGGCCTGTTGCGGATTATCAACCAATTCGATGCTCACCATTTGAATAAACACTATCTATTCGGCAATGATAGAGGCATGGCTGTCGAGGTAACTATCGTTGATCATCCGGTTGCCGCCGAAGCGCTCACGCATTTGCGTGACGAAAACACAACCAACCAATTCTTTCGCGCCGAATTGCGTCGGCTTTCGCTCGTCGTGGTTGCCGAAGCATCTCGACATTTGCCGACAATCAAGACGCGGGTGCGAACACCACTCGCAGAGACCGATGGCATCGCGCTCANNGACCCGTGCTCGTGCCGATTTTGCGCGCAGGTCTCGGCATGTTGCCTGCCGCAATGGAGTTGTTGCCCGACGCCGACATTGCCGTCGTCGGCGTGCAGCGTGACGAAAAAACTCATGCGCCAAGCGAATACGTCGCCAAACTTCCGTCGCGTTTAGATAATCGAACTTGTCTGGTGCTCGACCCGATGTTGGCTACGGGTGGCTCGCTCGCCCACGGTTGCAAACTTCTCGCCGACCGAGGCGCGCCGATGCCGCTCACGATCGCATGCGTATTGGCCGCACCCGAGGGCATCGAGTTTTTGCGCTCAACCGGAATGAACCTGCACATCATCACCGCTTCGGTCGACAGTCATCTCAATGAAAATGCATTTATCGTGCCAGGCCTCGGGGATGCTGGCGATCGCCAATTCGGGCCCCCGCACTGAGCATTTAGTTTTGACTCGGCTAACAGCGGGCCGAGAACTTAGCCAAAAAAAGTTGCCGAAACATCGGCGAAAAGTTTTAGATCGATCGTTCGCGTTTGATTCGCCGTAACCGACATGTCGACAGTTTCGATTTGGCCGGCTTTAAGCGCGACCATTTGACCGAACTTTTTATTGTGCGCGACGTCTACAGCAGCCAAACCGAAGCGAGTCGAAAGCACTCGGTCGTAACTCGTCGGCGTGCCGCCGCGCTGAATGTATCCGAGTTGCACGACCCGAGTTTCAAAACCTGTGCGTGCGGTTATCTCGGGTGCGATTGCGTGGGCGATGTCACCTAGTTTTTCGTGACCGTATGCGTCAAGCGTTCGCTCGGGAATCTTCAGCGTTTTCGGTTTTGGTTTCGCACCCTCAGCAACGACAACCACCGATGCATATCGACCGCGATCGTGGCGCTTGCGCACAATTTGCGAAAGTTCATCGATGTCAAACGGCACTTCGGGCACGACGATGGCAGTTGCGCCGCCGGCAATGCCAGCCTGCAGCGCAATCCATCCTGCGTCACGACCCATAACTTCGACCACCATGACTCGATCGTGGCTTTCTGCGGTTGTGTGCAGACGATCGATTGCATCGGTCGCAATCTGCACAGCGGTTTGAAAACCAAAAGTTGAGTCGGTGCCGACCACATCGTTGTCGATCGTCTTTGGCACACCAATTATTGGCAATCCGTGCTGCTTGTGCAGCATCGACGCAACTGTTAGCGAACCGTTGCCGCCGATGACGATCAACGCATCGAGACCAAGGTCGTTGAAGGTTTGCTTGCATTTTGCGACACCGTCAGTTGTGTCAAATGGGCTGCCACGACGAGTGCCGAGAATCGTGCCGCCACGCGGCAAAATTCCGCGAACATCGCTAGTTTTCAAATCGATATATCGGCGCTC
>DOHD01000148.1:0-856 GCA_003535455.1 Acidimicrobium sp. | reverse complement strand
ACGCGTCGGGCGTCTTCAACCAAATTAATTTGGTAGATCACTTCGTCGAGTGCGTCTGCCGCTGAAACAGTCGAAAACCGCAACGGGTTTTCTGGTGTCACGCAACTCGGCACTGGCGCCAACATCGTGCATGGTTGCGGATGACAAAATTGCACGACGCTATAGCGTTCGCCTTCAAAACCTGGTGCAGCCACGACACGGTGCCAGCCGATTGGCAAGACACCGTTCGTGATTCGCTCGAGCATGATGCCCGAGTTGATGATCACGCGACCTTTCGGTGGTATCGCGTCGATCCACTCGCCTTTGTACTTCACTTGAAGCCCTGGTGCCGTTGCGCGTGGTAGCGCAGTTATCAAATTGATGTCACCGTGTTCTGCGGCCCAGACATGGCCATGCTCCGGCAGTTGCTTCATCGGCGGATATCGAATTGCGCGAGTCAAGGCTGATCCATAACTGACCATTTCATCGAAGAATGACTCGTGACAGCCGATGCCGACGGCGATGATTCGCAAAAACCGAGTTTGCAAATCAATCATCGCATCGTGAAATCTAAACAGCACATCAGAGATGCCAGGCACTGCGGCTTCGGGCAAAAGTGGCTCGGGATACGACTGCGGATATCTGCGACGCAACGGATGCCCTTGGGGTATCGGCGTCGACCAGTTGAGCATCTCCTTCCAGTCGGGTTTGTCACTTGACGCTGCGGTCTCGAGAAGAACTCCTGTGTACCCCGTTTGCCCGTTCGTGCCGTGGGCGACGAATTTTTGTTTTTCGTCGGTCGCCTTCGAGAAAAACTCGGCGAGCATGCCGTATGCCGTGTCGAGCAAATCTTCTGAAAGATCGTGACTCGTATAAA
>DOHD01000097.1 GCA_003535455.1 Acidimicrobium sp. | reverse complement strand
GCAAAAGTGTTTTTGCTTGGTCGTTGCAGAACTTGCTCGAAGCCGAGTTTCAACAAATTATCGTCGTCACTGGCGCCGTCGACTTGAGTGATGAAATAAACAAAGCAACCGCCAATTGTTCGAACAATCAGACAGATCTCTGCGTTGTAGAAAATATAAATTGGCATGACGGCATGGCCAGCAGTCTGCAATGCGGTCTGGCCGAGGCGCAACGTCTTGGCGCAAACAGCGTGGTCGTCGGTCTNNACATACAACGGGGTGCGCGGCAACCCCGTGCGGTTGCATGCCGAACTTTGGCCGCTTTTGCCGACAACGGGCGACGAAGGTGCACGAAATCTTTTCAGATCACACAAAGACCTGCTCGAAGAAGTCGCCTGCGATGGCTCTGCGCAAGATCTTGACACGACGAACGATATTGATGTCCTTTCAAAGTTGCTGAGCAAATGACCAACGCCTCAGAAAAAGACATCGCTCGTGTCACCGAATTGATCGGCCGCAAACCTCAAGGCGAATTCGAGGTCGTGGTGCGCGACAAAACCGGCGACCCGGTGGTTGTCAAAAACGCGCCACTGTTGTTTGACGGCACACCGATGCCAACACGATTTTGGTTGGTTGGCAAAAAAGAACACATGGCGGTGAGTCGCCTCGAGTCTGCGGGCTGCATCGACATCGCCGAGAGCGAAATCGACCCAGAAGAACTTCGATTGACACACGAGCGATACGCCATAGAACGCGACAGCGCAATACCGAGCGAGCACGTTGGTCCACGACCGCATGGTGGTGTCGCTGGCACCCGAGTTGGGGTCAAATGCCTGCACGCCCACTATGCAAATTGGCTAGTCGACAAAACCGATGTCGTCGGTCAATGGATCGACAAGCGACTTCAGCAAGGCTGAAGTATGTAACTAGTGTGCGTATTTAATGGATAACGCATTCGCGTCGCTTGCGGCAATTGATATCGGCAGCAACTCGACTAATTTGCTGATCGTCGACCATGTCGGCAAGACACTCGAGCGAGTCGTTCGCTCGACCCGACTCGGGGCAAACGTCGGCCGAACGGGTGTGCTTGGCGCAGAGGCGATGCAACGCACGCTCGAATGCCTAGGTGATTACGAGTCGCTCATCAAAAAACACGAAGTCTCGCATCGTCGCACCGTGGCGACAGCCGCATGTCGAATCGCCAAAAACACAGATGATTTTTTCGCCAAGGTCAAAAAAATATCGGGTGTCGAACCAGAGTTGATTACTGGTGAGCAAGAGGGCGCTCTATCATTTGTCGGCGCGACAAGTTCGCTCGCCGACAAAAAATCTACGCTCGTCATCGATATCGGTGGGGCTTCGACAGAACTGATGGTTGGAAACGAATCTTTAGATTTTGCCGTCAGCCTGCCGTTTGGCGCCGTCAACATCACCGAATCAGAACTGCACCGTGACCCACCGCGACCAGAAGAGTTGACGAATGCGATTTCTCTGGTTGCCGATGCGGTCGACGACGCCGCTCATAATTATCCGTTGATCGGTCAGACCGAACGCATCGTGGGTGTGGCCGGCACGATCGTGACGGTTGCGGCGGTCGAAATTGGACTGAAGGTTTTTGACCCGAATGCGTTGCATGCGATGCGCTTGACACGCGAAGCGGTCGAAGATGTGTTTCGTACACTTGCGACCGAGCCGTTGCGTGACCGAGTTTTTAACCCTGGCTTGCCGCGCGACCGAGCCGACATAATCGTCGGAGGTTGCTGTGTTCTCGTGGCGGTGATGCGACGGCTGCAGATTTCTGAAATTATCGTCAGTCAATTTAATTTGCTCGACGGGCTAATCTCTGATCTGCGAAAGAAAATGTCTTGAGTCACTCGTCGAGTTTTTCACCGAAACGGTTTTTGCACCCTGCCGGTGCACAAGTTGCCCCGCCACGACTTTATGGTGGGCGAATAATGATGCGTCCGTTGGTGGGCCATGATTTTGAAGCGTGGAGCGAGGTGCGATTGCGAAACATCGATTGGCTGACCGTCTGGGAGCCGCGGCGATCAGATTTTATTGCCGACCCGGCCACCGATCGCGATGCATTCGAACGGCGTTGCGTGGCGCGCGACCGCGAGCGCCAAAACGGCACGGCTTACACACTCGGGTTATTCGTCAATAACTTGTTGATCGGCGAAGTCAACATCAATAATGTCGTACGCGGCGCGATGCAGACCGGCACAATCGGTTATTGGATCGACCGCAAGCACGCGGGCAACGGATACGTCGCAGAAGGTGTCGCGGCGATTCTGAAGTTCGCGTTCGACGATCTGAACCTGCATCGTCTTGAAGTTTGCATTATTCCGCGAAATGCCAACAGCAAGCGAGTTGCCGAAAAGTTAGGTCTGCGCCTCGAAGGTTTAGCCGAGCGCTTTCTCGAAATCAACGGCGTCTGGGAAGACCATTTGCGTTATGCCATCACCTCAGAAGAATGGCACGAACGCCGCGACGCGATCACCCACCAGTGGCTCACCACCCACAAATAAGAGTTACTTTTTGAGGCGGGATTGCAGGGCGGCGAGGCGCTCGGCGAACCAAGGTTGACGGGTCGTCCACACTTGTGGTTCTAGTTCTTTGGCCACGGCTTGTTGGTGTGTGGCGACATTTGCCATTTCTTGAATCGTGCGTTTTGTGAGAATAGCCAGTTCGCGCGGTGCGCTGGCTGCACGCGTCGCCATTGCGTGAGCAACCGACATCAATTCGTCATCGGGCACGCACTTGTATGCCAGACCTACTCGCTGCGCCTCAGCGCCGTCGAGAATTTCACCGAACACAACGGCGGCCATCGTGGCTTGCGGACCGGCGATATTGCGAAACATCCAAGTGTGCCCGCCACCAGGATGCAAGCCAATCTGCAGAAAACGCGTGTCGAATTTTGCGCGAGCACCTGCGATGCGCACATCACAACACAACGCCAAGTTCATGCCAGCACCGACTGCGGCACCGTTGACTGCCGCGATCGTCGGCAATGGCGTGCGTGCAATTCGCAAGAACCCTTCATAAATCTTTGTCAGCGACGCGCCATCGGCCTCGGCCAAGTTGCCAAGGTTTGCACCGGCACAGAACGCTGGGCCGGCACCTGTCACGACAAGCGCGCCGACTTTTTGGTCGGCTTCGATGTCGTCCATCGCAGCCGAAATATCGGCGACCATCTCGGCGGTCATTGTGTTGCGCTCAGCCGAATTATTCAGCGTCAGCGTGGCTACGCCATCTTTTCGTTCAACTTGAACCAACCCCATGAGCATTTAGTTTGGCACATTGTTAGCGTAAGTACCGCATGTTGGACCATGTCTTTAGTGACGCAATCAGTGCCTTGCGCGACGCCTTTTCGAACGCGTTTCTCGAACGACAAGCGTTCGATGAGCACTTTAACTCTGATGTATTGCTCGGCGATCTCGTCTGGGAGACGAGCTATGGCCTACCTGGCGAGGGCCGGCCACCCAGGGTTGTCGCGCACATCACGCTGACTTGGCCAAGTTGGAGTCAAGCAATTTATCGATCTTGGTATACCGACGAGATTTTTCACGAAGCACCAGAAATTGAAATGGAGATCGTGTTTCGTGTGCAACGACTCGCGGTGCAACCCGATGCAACAATTATTGAAGACATTGTGCCGATCAAGAGCCCGCAAATTGGCAAAGAAAAATTGTCGCGCGAGGGTATCACCGTCGAAATCAATCAACCGACGCCGAGCGACAAGAGAATCACCCGCAAACTTGACTATGCGATAGAGGTTACCTATCGGGGCAATTATGAACTTGCCGAAGAGACCCTGCAAGATGGCACGAGCAAACTGCTTGACGAGAACTTCAGCACCCTTGGCAGTTGGATTGCGACAACTCTCGTCAACCTCGGCGATTTGAAACTCGCATTTTTGCCGGTTGAAAGCGACTAGATAGTTCGCTGCAAAAGTTCTAGAAACTGATGGACACAGTCGGCGAGACTCAACTGTTGTTCTTCGAGTGACCTATCTTCGAATTTCTGAGACGAGTCACTCGCCAACAGGGTTGGCAGCATCAGAACACTGGAGAGATGTTTTTTTAAACCTGCACGACCAATTTTTTTATGCGAGTAGCCCGAGTATGAAACGACGTAGGCGACATTTCGAGCATCAAGCAACCGACGAAATTTTTTGAAATGCGAACACTCGCCATAAAAATCAAGAACAAATGGCGACCAGCCGTCTGTCTTGCCCAAAACGCGAACTTCGTATTGTTCGAATCGCTTGTCGCCTTTCGCAAGGGTGTCTAGACCAACAAAAAGCAGATGTGCCGTTGCCGTCGCAAAACTCGGGTCATCATCGCAGACGACAATTTTCTTCACTCTCCCACCACAATTCAGACACTAAGACTGCCGTGTTGCGCAGTTTTAATGCGCAACTAGAACGTCATAAGAGTACCATTAGTAGTACAAAATTTAATGTTTTTAGTCGCGCAAGTGTGTCGGCACAACGGTCGTGAGTGGCACCAAGGGCCTTGGCCCCATATGCGTAATCACTTCAGAAGCCACGATTGAGCCGATTTTTCCGCATTGCTCGATCGGTTTACCACGCACAAAACCATAAAGAAACCCTGAGGCATACATGTCGCCAGCCCCCGTCGCGTCGACCACGCTGTCGACGGGCTCGGCGTCGATTATCACCACTTCGTCGCCGTCGATAACAACCGAGCCGTGCTCGTTGCGTGTGACGGCTGCAAACTCGCAGTCTTCGCGCAAGCGATGAAGCCCATCGTTTATCGATTTGACTTGGTAAAGGGCCTTGAGTTCGTCTTCGTTTG
>DOHD01000096.1:10561-13134 GCA_003535455.1 Acidimicrobium sp. | reverse complement strand
TGTCAGAGCGCCCTCGCAACTGCTTGAAGCGCGGTCAGGTCAACACGATCGGTGAGTTGTTGACCCGGTCAGAAGAAGACCTGATGAACATCACGAACTTCGGTCAAAAGAGCCTGGATGAAATCAAGCAGAAGCTTGACGAGCGTGGCCTCTCGTTGCGAGTTTGAACGACTGAACCAAACGAAATTAGATAAGGGAGACGATTCAATATGCCAGGTAGACCACGACGCGGACCAAGTTATGGTGGCAGCTCGTCGCACGAACGATTGATGATGGCCAACTTGGCGTCGTCGTTGTTCGCTGCCGAAGGCATTGTGACCACAGAGTCGAAAGCCAAGGCATTGCGACCAATCGCCGAGAAGTTGATCACGAAAGCGAAAAAAGCCCAAGGCCCGAGCCCGATGCGCGTGCATCGTATTCGTCAGATTCAAAGTTATTTGCGGGACAAAGAAATGACGAACAAGCTCGTCAATGTTGTTGCCCCAAGATATTTAGATCGCAACGGCGGATACTTGCGAATCATGAAGCTTGGTCCACGTCATGGTGACAACGCCCCAATGGCGCGCATCGAACTGATCTAGCAAAAAATAAAACCGATGCGTCGAGTGCGCTTGGTTATTGCATATAACGGACAGTCGTTTCACGGCTTTGCGATAAATCCGAAAGTTTCGACGGTTGCCGGCACGCTCGGTGGTGCGTTGCAGCAGATATTTCAGATGCCGATACCGCTGGTTTCGGCTGGTCGAACCGACGCCGGTGTGCACGCCACGGCTCAGGTGATTAGTTGTGATGTTGCCGAAAATTGCGATCTGGCAACTTTGCGCAAGCAACTTAACTCGCTTTGTGGTCCTGAGATAATCGTCAAAGAAATTGCGTGGGCGTCGAGCGATTTTCATGCACGTTTCTCTGCGATTTGGCGTCACTATCAATACTTCGTCTACAACGCCGACTTTCCTGACCCGTTTAAGGTTTCGTCGTCATGGCATGTGATTGCGCCTCTAAATCTGCATGCGATGCAGTTGGCATGCGACCCGATAATTGGCACACATGACTTTTCGGCGTTCTGCCGTCGACCCAAGCCAGACACAGAACCAGATCTTGAAGGCCCAGAGACCGCCGATGGTTCTGGTGAAATTGTGCGTGAAAAGTCTTTGCGAAGATGCGTGATGCAGGCGAGTTGGCGCGAGATCGGAGATTCGATGTTTCGATTCGATATTCGTGCCAATGCGTTTTGTCATCAGATGGTGCGTTCTTTGGTCGGCACTTTTGTCGAAATCGGCGCACGCAAACGTCCGAGCAGCGACATGATGGCGTTGATTCGCTCGGGTGACCGCGCCGAAGCCTCGCAACTGGCGCCACCGCAGGGTTTGTTTTTGACCGAGGTCGGGTATCCGAGCGATCTCAACTGAGGCGAAAGCCCATATTTTCATTGGGCCGATTGTGATTTAGGGGCCAAGGGCCGTATCCTTACAAGGCCGATAAAACGGGTGCGAAACGCATTCTGGCCAAGGCAATATTTTTTCGAAGGAACTCTCTATGCGTACCTATTCAGCAAAAACTAGCGAAGTGCAGCGTGCGTGGCACATCATTGACGCAGAAGGTTTGGTGCTTGGTCGTCTTTGCACAGAAGTAGCAACTCTCTTGCGTGGCAAGCACAAGCCGATGTATACACCCAGCATGGACACAGGCGACCATGTCGTGATTATCAACGCTTCGAAGATCGTGCTTACTTCGGGCAAGGCAGATCGCGAGATGGTTTACGACTATTCGGGTTACCCGGGTGGTCTCAAATCTGAGACATACCAAAATTTGCTCGACCGCAAACCTGGTGATGCGATTCGCCGTTCGATTCGCGGTATGTTGCCCAAGGGTCCACTTGGTCGACAGATGATCAAGAAATTGCAGGTTTATCCTGGCGTAGAGCATCCGCACGCGGCGCAATCACCAAAAGTGTTTGCGATTGATCACGCCAAGGCTCGTTGAGTCGTAGANNAACTCGTGGGAACAAAGCCATTGACACAAACAACTGGTCGTCGCAAGAACGCAGTATGTCGCGCGCGACTTCGACCAGGCACCGGCGTCGTCAAGATCAACGATCGTGCATTCGACGAGTATTTTCCGTCGGAGGTGCAGCGCAATTCGTCGACCGAGGCGTTGCGAATTACGAACACCGAGAAGAGTTATGACGTTGATGCCGACATCGTTGGTGGTGGCATTGCCGGTCAGTCGGGTGCACTGCGCATGGCGATTGCACGAGCGCTTGTTGAACTCGACCCAGCGCAACGCTTGGCGCTGAAGAAAGCCGGCTTGTTGACTCGCGACTCACGTCGCAAAGAGAGCAAGAAATACGGCCTCAAAAAAGCTCGCAAAGCACCGCAGTACACGAAGCGTTAATTCGTTTTTGCAACGCATGGCTTGTCGCTGTGCGTGTCTCGAATTTGAAATTGCGGCTCAACGCTATTTATTTCGACAGGGCATTGGTGGTTAGATGTTGACATTTGGTACCGACGGTGTGCGTGGCGAATTCGGCAAAGAACTGACCGAGCGCTACGCGGCAAGTCTCGCCGAGGTCG
>DOHD01000096.1:8496-10482 GCA_003535455.1 Acidimicrobium sp. | reverse complement strand
TGGTGTCGAAGTGCAATTGATGGGTGTGGCGCCGACACCGGCGATTGCGTTCGCTGCGCGTCAGCACAATGTTGTGGCGATTGCGATAACCGCCTCGCACAATTTGTATCAAGACAATGGCATAAAGATTTTTGGTGCAGGTGGACGCAAGCTTTCGGATGACGAGCAGCAACGAATCGAGCGCGAAATGTCGCTTCGAGATGGTGCGACTGGAAATGTGGAGTCGAACATGGCGTCGGGTGCAATAGATGGTGCGACGACGGGTGCAATAAATGGTGCGGCGTCGAGTACAACAAATAGTGTGGCGCGACCTGAATTGTTGCAAGAATATTGCGACTGGCTGGTTGCTTCGGTGCGACATGGCGCCCTAGAAAACCTGCACATCGCCCTTGATTGCGCCAACGGCGCATTCAGCATGTTGGCGCCAGAAGTATTTTCAAAACTTGGTGCGACGGTGACGACGATGAACGCGACCCCAGATGGTCGCAATATCAATTTGCAGTGCGGTGCGACGCACCCAGAACCACTGAGCGAAGTTGTAAAAAGTGTCGGCGCACACTTTGGTGTTGCTTTTGATGGGGATGGCGACAGATTGATTGCAGTTGATGAACTCGGTCGAATTGTCGACGGCGATCATTTGTTGGCAATCAGTGCGCTGCAGATGAAACAACAGGGCACATTGCGCAACAACAAAGTTGTCGTAACGGTGATGACGAATATCGGTTTTCACCAAGCGATGAAGGGTGCGGGTATAGAAGTTGTGACGACACCCGTGGGCGATCGGTCGGTGTTGGTGGCTCTCGAAGAGAATTCGCTTTCATTGGGTGGTGAACAAAGTGGACACATTATTTATCGAGACTTCGCAACAACAGGTGATGGCTTGTTTGCGGCGATAAAACTTGCTGTGTTCGTTGCGGATAGCAAGAAGTTGTTGAGCGAAATTGCCGAGCAGGCGATGACCAGTTTTCCGCAGGTTCTAATCAACTTGCGAGTTGCTAAACGAGTCGATGCAATCGATCAGATGTTTAAGGGTGAAATTGAAACCGCCCAGAAATCGCTCGGCGATAGTGGTCGTGTGTTGGTGCGAGCGAGTGGCACCGAGCCGATGGTTCGAGTGATGGTTGAATCACAGCAACAGAGCACAGCCGAAAAAGTTGCCGCGACATTGGCAGACGCGATATCTGCGCGACTCGGCTGATAGCGACGCGAAAGTAGACTAGAAAACATGTGCGGAATCATCTGCGTGCTGAGTCGAAAGACCCGACGAGCCACCCCGACCGCAAGAGAGATCTTGACGCTTCTTGATGGAGCCCTCGAATTTGGTGCCAAGGGTGATATCGACCAACTTGCTCAGGCAGTGACAACGGCCGACAGGCTTTTGCGTGGCGACGCAGGTCAATTGTGTATGGCAGACAACCATCAGCTGACCTCGGCGATGACATCACGAATCGATCAACTTGACGCAATCGTCTCGACATACGAGCAATCAATTGAAAAATCTGCGGTTCTGCAAACCGAGTCTTCAGAACATGCAATGCAAGAGATAATTCGTGCGAAAGATGCGATCTGGGAGTTGCGGCATGATCGCATTCGCACGGCGAAACTTGTCGACGCCTTGGCCGGACAGGGTGCATCAGAATCGGCACGCAAAGGTTATTTTTCGATTCAACAAGCGTTCTCAGGTCTTGATCGACTCGAGGTACGTGGGCGTGACTCAGCGGGAATTCATGTTTTGGTTTCGAATCACGGTCTCAAGGCGACCGACAAGCAAGTCAAGGCGTTGTTAGAAAATCGGGGTGAAGACGCATTGTTTATGTCTGGCGCCGTGCGAATGACCGAAACCGCTTGGTCTTTTGTATACAAGGCGGCTGCCGAAATTGGCGAACTTGGTGACAACACGCGCGTGATGCGCAACGCCGTCATGGCAGACGCGCTGTTAAGACTCTGCGTCTCGCAACCCGACGCGCAAGTCGCGGTGTTGGCGCA
>DOHD01000096.1:0-8412 GCA_003535455.1 Acidimicrobium sp. | reverse complement strand
GCGAGTGCAATATGGCTTGCGCGTCGCGGGGCCGATAACGACCGACGCAAAAGTTATCCCTGCGTTGGTTTCGCGCAAGTTGGCGACGACGAAGAATCTGACAGATGCATTTCGTGAAACTGTTGCGCAGTTCGAAGGATCGGTTGCGATTGCCGTCGCCAGTGCGACAGAGCCAGACAAATTGTTGCTNNGACGGAGCCGGACAAATTGTTGCTTGCTTTGCATGGCAGCGGCCAAGGTTTGTGCGTTGGTCTTGCCGAAGATCGATTTATTGTCGCGAGCGAACCATATGGATTGGTCGAAGAGACGCTCAACTACGTGCGCATGGACGGCGAAGCGCTTGCCGATCTCGACAACCCTTCGAGCCGCGGACAAGTAATCGCACTTTCAGGGGCGAACGCCGGCGAGTTGTCGGGCGTGCAGTTGATTTCTTATGACGGACGCGTACTTGGTTTAAGCCAAGACAATGTTTTGACCGCAGAAATCACGACGCGTGACATCAATCGTGGTGAACACAAACATTTTTTGGCAAAAGAAATCGCCGAGGCACCAGAGAGTTTTAGAAAAACGATTCGTGGGCGAATCGTCGATCACGACGGCATGTTGACCACAGAATTGGGAGAAAAAGTTTTGCCGAAAGTGATCTGTGATCGTTTGGCGTCGGGCGAAATTAAAAAAGTTCGGGTTATCGGCCAAGGTACCGCCGCGGTTGCAGGACAAGCCTTGGCCAAGTTGCTGCACGAACTGGTCGGCATCAGTTTGAGCGTCGAGGCGTTGCTCGCGAGTGAACTTTCTGGCTTTGGCTTGCAACTCGACATGAGCGACACGCTTGTTGTTGCGGTGAGTCAAAGTGGAACAACTACCGACACGAATCGCACAGTCGACCTGGCTCGCGCGCGAGGTGCGAGTGTTTTGGCGATCGTCAATCGTCGCGGCAGTGAACTTTCGGCAAAAGCCGATGGCGTGATGTATACATCGGACGGTCGTGATGTCGAAATGAGCGTGGCGAGTACCAAGGCGTTTTATGCCCAAGTTGCGGCGGGCGCACTATATGCATGTGCATTGTCGAAAGCGCTCGACCAATCTTCTGATCGTGCGCGACACGAACTTTTGATGGGATTGCGCAAAATTCCCGATGCACTCGTTGAAGTTTTGGCGACGAGACCGGTGATATCTGCGGCAGCAAAGCAGTTTGCCTCGTCGCGGCGCTATTGGACGGTCGTCGGCAATGGCATGAACTTGATCGCGGCGCAAGAAGTGCGAATCAAATTGTCTGAACTTTGTTATAAATCAATTTCGAGCGACTCGACTGAAGACAAAAAGCACATCGACTTGTCATGCGAGCCGTTGGTGTTTGTTTGTGCGACGGGTTTGCTCGAGGGCAACGCGTCAGATGTGGCCAAAGAGATCGCCATCTATCGCGCACATAAGGCCTTGCCGATCGTGGTTGCCACTGAAGGACAGACGCGCTTCGATGCCGCCGCCGCGGTGTTGTTGGTGCCGAGCGTCGAAACTCGTCTGGCGTTTATTTTGAGCGTGATGGTCGGGCATTTGTTCGGCTACGAGGCCGCATTATCGATCGATGCACTTGCACGGCCGTTGCGTGAAGCGCGCGAAGTTGTCGAGCACGCCGTCGAGCGCGGTGGCGATGCGAACAAACTTTTGGAGAAAATTCGTGCCGAGTTGGGTGCACCGGCGACGCGGTTTACCGATGCGCTGGCGACCGGAAATTACGACGGCAATTTAGAAGCGAGCACGGCGGTGCGAATTGTGACGATGTTGCGCGACACGCTTGCGAGCGACCCTGTGCAGGCATATCAACGTAGTTCGGGCAAGATCGCGTCACCTGAGTTGTTGCTCGACGACTTGACCAGCGCTCTGACTCGCGGTGTCGACGAACTGACGCGGCCCGTCGATGCGATCAAGCACCAAGCCAAAACCGTGACTGTCGGCATTTCGCGTAGCGACGAAGGTTTGTTCGATCGCAAATTGGTCAAGTCGTTGCTTGAGGCAGGCGTGGCTCGCGAGCGACTTTCATATCGAGTGCTGAAGATCGTGGCCGATCTCGACGCTGCGGTGAGCGCCGTTACTGGTTTCACTCGGTATCAAATCGAGGGCGATATTGCCGGAGGTTCGGCGACAATCGCCATCGTCGATCGCGGGGGAATGTCGAAGAACCTGACTTCACGTGTCGATCGGAACTCGCAACTAGTGGGTACGAAGCGTCGCGTGGCGAGCGATCAAGAAGTTCTCGTTGCGCGCGGCCGCAGTGATAGCCGCACCGTGATTATGGTGCCGGAGACAAAAGGTGGTCAGACAACCGGCATCACCTTGTTGCATGTAATGTTTCACGATCGTTTGCCTGCGACTGCGATGCGTGCCGTGTTGCAGGGCTATGACCGACGTTATGACCGTCTTGTTGACTGGGTGACAGAAACCGAAGGTTCGTTTAGAGAAGATCGCTTGGCTGAAGTTGCTGTTGCCGACTTGTTGATCTTGCCGATCAGCGACATGGCCGACCACTGGCGATCAAAGTAATAGCTGCGATGATTGGTCTGGGCATTGATGCGGTCAACGTGCATCGATTTCGTGAAGCACTAGATCGCACACCAAATTTGCGCGAGCGTGTTTTCACCTCGGCCGAACTCGAATCGCTCGCAGGTCGTGCGGATAGTGCACCGAGTTTGGCGGTTCGTTTCGCGGCGCGCGAGGCAACGATGAAGGCACTCGGGGTTGGACTCGGGGCGTTCGATTTGCACGACGTTTCGATCGCTAAATCTGAAAGTGGTGCGCCACAATTGCTTGTAACGGGTCGGGCACTCGAACTTGCACGGGCCCAGGGTGTGAAGAGTTGGCTCGTCTCGCTTTCGCACACCGATGACACGGCTGTGGCTGTCGTCGCGAGCAACTGAGAAAAGAGTTCGTCGATGAACTCGATCAATCGTTGGGCATGGGCAGAAGTCGATCTCGGGGCAATCAAAGCGAATGTTGATGTACTCGTAAAGAAGGCTGGCCGCGCTCAAATCTGGGCGACGGTCAAGGCCAATGGATACGGCCACGGCGCTGTTGAAGTCGCGCGTGCAGCGTTGAGTGCGGGCGCTGGAGGTTTGTGCGTGGCGTTGGCCGATGAAGCGCACCAACTTCGACAGGCAAAGATTTTGGCGCCGATTTTGATAGTCAGTGAGCAACCCGAAATTGCCTTCGAACAAATGTTGCGCGACGAAGTTGTTGCAACCTTATATAACGAGACGACTATAAACAAATATTCGGCTGTCGCCGAGCGTCTTGGTGTTGTTGGCAAGGTGCACCTAAAAGTTGATACCGGCATGCATCGAGTTGGTGTGCCAGTAGCTGACGCGATGGCGAGAGTCGAGCAGATCAATGCGATTGATTCGTTGCAACTTGACGGCATTTACACCCATTTTGCGACCGCAGATCTGCCGAGCCACGACGCGACGGCAATGCAGCAACGTCGCTTTGACGAACTAGTTGCCGAGTTGGACCGCAAAAAGTTGAGGCCTAAACATGTGCACACTTCGAATTCGGCGGCGTTGTTGCGTAACCTGACCGCGACAACCGACATCGTGCGAGTTGGAATCGCAATTTATGGAATCGCACCGAGCAACGAAACCGAAGATGTGGCCGGTCGTTTGCGGCCTGCGATGTCGCTACAAGCTCGAGTTAGTCATGTGCAACACCTTGCTGCGGGTGAAGGAGTTTCATATGGTTTGCGCAAAAAACTTGAAAGGTCAGCGAACATCGCAACTTTGCCGCTCGGTTATGCCGACGGTGTGCCACGCCGATTGTGGAGCGTGGGCGGAGAAGTTCTGATTGGTGGCAAGCGATGCCCGATTATTGGTGTCGTGACGATGGATCAGCTGATGGTTGATTGCGGTGACGCCGAAATCAAAATCGGTGATCATGCTGTGTTGATCGGAAGCCAAGGCAACGAGACGATCTCGGCCAATGAGATTGCAAATCGACTCGAGACGATCGGATACGAAATTGTTTGTGGCATCGGCGCGCGCGTGCCACGCGTTTACGTCGAAAACAAGGCTTAGCCCGAATGTTGTTTTTACTCGGATCTTTGGTTGAAACTTCGCGATTCGCCGAAGTTGTCGCGACTCATGTTCGTCCGCGCGACATGATCGTATTGGCTGGTGAGATGGGCACGGGCAAGACGACATTTACCCAGAGTTTTGGGCGTGCACTCGGAGTAAAAGATTTGATTACTTCGCCGACATTTAATCTGCTGCACAATTACGGCACGGGGAGAATGTCTTTGCATCACGCCGACCTTTATCGTCTTGAGCGAACAGGAGAACTTGAAGACCTTGGGCTCGACGAGTTGCAAGACAGTGGTGGGGTCGTCGTAGTTGAGTGGGGCGACATCGTCGGCGACGAGTTGGGCGATGCTTTGGTGTTGCGATTTGAGCATGTCGATCATGCGGCAACCGACGCAACTCGTGAAACAGCCCAAACCGAGGTGCGTAGAGTTTCGGTTTCGGCTCGCGGCGCCCAATGGGAGAGCAGGTTGCGCAAGTTGACCGAAGAATTATCGGCAATCTTCGAAGTTTTGGCGCGAGGCTGAGAGCAATGATTATTTTGGCGATCGACACTTCGACCGATGCTGTGAGCGTGGCGGTCAACAACTCAAAGCAGTTGTTGGCGAGCGCCCATGTGACAAGTGATCGACGCCATGCAGAATTGCTCGCACCGATGCTTTCTAACGTGTGTGCGCAAGCCGACATTTCGATGCGCGAAGTTGACGTTGTCGCCGTAGACATCGGCCCTGGTTTGTTTACCGGTATGCGTGTTGGTATTGCATCGGCCAAGACGATTGCCCAGGTTCTAGATGTGCCGATTGTCGGCGTTTCAAGTTTGGATATTTTGGCGCGTTCGGTAACGACGACCGAGCGAGTCGTGTTGTCGACAATTAATGCACGGCGGGGCGAACTCTATTGGGCGATGTATCGCAACGACATCGGCTCAAGCATCGAAGTAAAACCACCACGTGTCGGCAACTTGGGCGATTGTGTTGTCGACATTGTTGATCGTGGTCAAGAAACATTGATCGTGGGCAACGGTGCGTTGCGCTATCGCCAACAGTTGGGTGAGATGCTCGAGTCGACGGGTTTGTCGATCGAATGGTCGAGCGAACAACTTGCTCAGCCGAGCGCGTCGGTATTGGCGTTGATCGCCGCCGAGTTGGCCTTGGAAGAACAGTGGCAGACTGCGACCGAGTTGCAGGCGCTCTATTTGCGGGCGCCCGATGCCGAAATAAATTGGGAACAGCGGGTGAAGTCATGAGTATTTTGGATCGCTTCATTCGACCCAAAACAGGCGACCGCGACGACTCGTTGGTTGATCTCGAAGGTGAGCAGTCACAAGACCTGGTGATCATGCCGATGCGACGGGCGCATATTCGCAAAATTATGCCGATCGAACAGCAGGTTTATCCACGACCATGGACGGCGCAAGTTTTTGTCGAAGAACTCGAACAAGCCAGAGTCGGCAAGCGTCATTATTTGGTCGGCACTATCGGCGACGAGTTGGTGGGTTATGGCGGGCTGCTGTACGTCGAAAATGATGCGCATGTGACGAACGTTGCTGTGCACCCGATGTGGCGTAGTCGTGGAATCGCGACCGAGTTGTTGCTCGACTTGGCGTGGGAGGCGAACCGTCGCGGTTGTGAGGCGATGACGCTTGAGGTGCGACACACCAATGTTGCGGCGCAGCAGTTGTATCGCCGTTTTGGTTTTGTGCCGGCAGGCGTTCGCAAAAAATATTATGAAAATCGTGACGATGCGATCGTGATGTGGTGCGCAGGNNGGCAACGATGTGTTGTCGTCGGTTGTTGCTTCGCAGTTGGATGTGCACGCGCGATTCGGTGGTGTCGTGCCCGAGATTGCAAGTCGCGCCCATCTCGAGGCGATAACACCGGTGATCGACCAAGCAGTCGCAAAATCTGGTTTGAGTTTTGATCGAGTCGACGCGGTTGCCGCAACAGTTGGGCCAGGCCTTGTTGGTGCTCTACTGGTTGGTGTAGCAGCAGCGAAATCTTTGGCGTTGACGTTGAATGTGCCTTTCGTGGGTGTAAATCATCTTGAGGCGCATTTGTATGCCGCGATGCTCGACGACCCGAATGTCGAGTTTCCGATGCTGGTGTTGCTTGTTTCGGGTGGACACACGATGTTGGTCGAGGTGCGCAAACCAGGCGTGTATCAAATCGTCGGTCAAACCCGCGACGACGCTGCGGGTGAAGCCTTCGACAAAGTCGCACGGTATTTGAATTTGGGTTATCCGGGTGGGCCGGCAATTGATGCGCTGGCTAAAACTGGTAACGCCGAAGCGATTGACTTTCCGCGGGCGATGTTGCACGACGGGCTAGATGTTTCGTTCAGCGGATTAAAAACCGCCGTGATCAACTATGTCCGCAAAAATGGTGACGCCAAGACGAACGACATCGTCGCATCGTTTCAGCGCGCGGTGGTCGATGTGCTGGTGGCCAAAACGATGCGCGCGGCAGAGAGTCTTGGTGCAAACACGGTTGCGCTCGGTGGCGGAGTTGCGGCTAACTCGATGTTGCGAAGCGAGACGGCGCGAGCATGCGCGCAAAAAGATTTTCGTTTGGTGTTACCCTCACTGGCGATGTGCACGGACAACGCGGCGATGATCGCATCAGCGGGGTGGCATCGATTGCAGTTGAGCGGAGAATCGACGCTTGACGCTGGCGCGTATCCGAATTTGGGTTTGACGGTCGGCAGCGTATGAACGAAGTCGTGACAGCAAAACCGTTGCAACTTGGCGAACGAAGCATTTGGCCACCGGTTGTTTTGGCGCCGATGGCGGGCGTGACGAATCAGCCGTTTCGAACCCTTTGTCGTGAGTTTGCGTCGGGCCTCGTTTATGTCAACGAGATGGTGATGGCAGCCGCGTTGGTTTATAAGAACCCGAAGACCGAAGCNNGAATCGTTTCGCAGTCTGCAACTTTACGGAAGCGATCCAAAGATCATGACCGATGCGATTATGCAACTCGGGCGGCGAAATGCGGTCGACCATATTGATTTGAATTTTGGTTGCCCCGCGCCGAAAGTGACGCGTCGTGGTGGCGGTGCGGCGGTGCCGTTGAAGAAAAATCTGTTGCGTGAAATTGTCAACGCAGCGGTGAAGACTGCCTCGAGTTTTGGTATTCCGGTGACGTGCAAGTTTCGCATGGGCTTGAACGACGATTTGTTGACCCACATTCACACGGGCTTGATTTGTCAAGAAGCCGGTGTGGCGGCGATTGCATTGCATGCGCGCACAGCCGAACAGCATTATGCGCCGTTTGCGCGATGGGAGGCGATCGCTGAATTGAAGAGTGCAGTGACGCAGATACCGGTGCTCGGCAACGGCGATATTTGGGAGGCGAGCGACGCGCGCGAGATGATGCGACAGACTAGATGCGACGGCGTGGTGATTGGTCGCGGATGTTTGGGCAAGCCGTGGTTGTTTCGTGACATGGTGGCGATGTTCAACGGCGACGAAATACCTGCGACGCCAAAACTTGGTTGGGTGCTTGATGTCATGTTGCGACACGCGATTGCACTCGAAGCACACTTTCCGCCGGGTCGTGGCATTCGTGAGTTTCGCAAACATGCAGGTTGGTATCTGACGGGGTATCCGGTCGGCGGAGACTTGCGCCGACAATTCGGCGAAATTTCGAGTATCGAAAACCTGCGACAGTTGATCGATCAGTGCGACCACGATGCATCGATTGTCGAAGGTGGAGAACGATTCGTGCGTGGTCATCACAACGGACCGATAAATATTGTTTTGCCTCACGGATTTTTAGAAAGTCTTGATGATCTCGTGGCGCCAGATGATGCGACGCTGACGCACATGAGCGGTGGCTGAAATTGTTTGGTGAGACTGGTTGCACTTTGTGACTAGTCGAATAGTTTTGGCGTCGCGTTCGCCGCGGCGAAAAGAAATATTAGAAAAACTTGGTTTGGTTTTCGAGATCGATCCGCCAGAGATCGATGAGACGCCAAGAGAGCGTGAAAACCCGTTGAGTTATGTTCAACGAATTGCCGCAGCCAAGGCCGACAAAGTTGCGTTGCGACACGAGCAGCAGTGCGTGGTGATTGCTGCAGATACGACCGTGGCGCTTGACGGTGAAATCTTTGGTCAACCGCGAGACGTGGATGAGGCGCGCAGGATGATCCAAAAATTATCGAAAAAATCGCACAGCGTGCACACGGCTGTCAGCGTGCGGTTCGACGGCAAAAGCGCCAACGGTTTTGATACGGCGAGCGTCATGATGCGCGAGGTGACGCCTGAACTGCTCGAATGGTATTTGGCCACGGGCGAGTCGATGGGCAAGGCGGGGGCATATGCCGTGCAGGGTCAGGGCGCGGCGTTGGTCGC
>DOHD01000020.1:19976-20699 GCA_003535455.1 Acidimicrobium sp. | reverse complement strand
GTCAGCGTAAGTTTCGAAGAAGAATTCGATCGCGATTTGCGCAACGAACTTGGAGATCTTGGCTGATATGCCGATTCGTGTCGGTGTCATTGGTGCTGCCGGGCGAATGGGTGCGACGGTCTGCGCTGCAGTCGTCGCCGATGAAAACTTAGAACTCGTCGCCGCGGTCGACACCGCGTCGGCGGGCTCTGTTGTTCATGGCATCACCGTTGCCAACGAACTGCGTGCTCTTGCCGACGCCAAAGTCGACGTGGCAGTCGATTTCACCGTTGCGGCGGCATCGCGCATCAACCTGCCGTGGTTGGCGATGCACAAAATTCACGCCGTTGTTGGCACGACTGGCTTCACAGATCAAGACGTCGACGGTTTCAAGAAAATTTTTACGGCGAGCAACTGCATCGTCGCACCAAACTTTGCGATTGGCGCCGTTTTGATGATGCGCTTTGCCGAGATTGCTGCGCCGTTTTTTGAAACCGCCGAAATAATCGAAATTCACCACGATGGCAAAGCCGATTCACCTTCGGGCACGGCGATCTCGACGGCCAAACGCATGGCGAGTGCAAGCAATCAGTGGGCAAAAGATCCAACAAGTCACGAGGCAATTTCTGGGGCGCGCGGGGCAAAAGGCCCGGGCGATATTCCGATTCATGCAGTTCGTGTGCGCGGGGTCGTAGCGAACCAAGAAGTTGTGCTCGGCACGCAGGGTCAAACATTGACAATTCG
>DOHD01000020.1:14570-19953 GCA_003535455.1 Acidimicrobium sp. | reverse complement strand
CACAAGGGCTTCACCCTCGGGCTCGACAAATTTTTGGGTATCTAACGCAATTTAGCGCAGTGAGTTGATCGCGGCGTCGTAGTTTGGTTCGTTGGCGATTTCGCCGACGAGTTCAGTGTGCAACACCTTGCCTTTTTCGTCGGCAACTACTACTGCGCGGGCCAAAACACCTTTGAGCACGCTGTTGGTCAAGTTGACGCCGAATGCCGCACCAAAATTTGATCTGAACGACGAAGCAGTTTTGACATTGCTCAAACCCTCGGTGCCACAGAATCGACCCTGCGCAAATGGCAAGTCAGCCGACACGCAGTAAACCTCGGTGTTCTGCAAACTTGCCGCAAGTTCGTTGAACTTGCGAGTGCTCGTCGCACATGTAGGCGTATCGATGCTCGGAAAGATGTTGAAAATCACGCGCTTGCCGGCGATGTCTTTGTTGCCGATGTCTTGCAACGCGCTGGTTGTCAACGAAAACTTCGGCAACGTTTTGCCGGTTGCGGGCAACTTGCCGCTGACTGAAACTGGGTTGCCACCCAATGTCACGGTCGAGCCTGATTTTTTTGCCGACTTTTTCTTGGAACTTTTTGCAACCTTCTTTCCTGATTTTTTCGCTGACTTCTTCTTCGATTTCTTCGCGGCTTTCTTTTTGGTTTTCTTTTTTGACGCCATGTCGTGTTTTGCTCCGAATCTTGTGGTTGGGGATTGTTAGCTAGCTTTTGGGCGACCCTTTCGAGCCGATTGCAAAGTTGATGCTATAAATAAACCACCCACAACCCACCACTGATAGCGCTCGATATAGCTCAAAAAGTCGCGAATTTGTTCTTCGAATAATTTTCCACCTCGCCATAGAACCAAAAGTTTCAGGGCGATACCCAACATCAAAAGCGGCACGAATTTTTGCGGTGTCATTCGGCGGTGCCCGAGCAACAAGCAGACAATGTTGCTGCCTGGCATTAGCACAAGAATCGCGGGGCCAGCTTTGTCTACCGCACGTTCTGTCCATTTATATATGGCCGGAAGTTCACCCATGTTGCCCTCGACCCAACCGAGTGCCTTGGTGCCATACCATCGACCGACCAAATAGAGCGCGACGCCGGCGATCAACACGCGGGTAAAGCCGATCACTGAATAACTCAACAAATCGATATAGGGCACAGAACCAAACAAGTTGCGATTGCGCGAACTAAGAAGAAGCACCAATCGCGGTCGCTCATCAACAAGCGCCGGTCCGATATTGCTGCCGATCGTGCCTATCACAAATAACAGCGTTGTAAGTGCCAGCACGGCTTTTCGCATTCGTAGCACGGTAGCCGACTTGCTACGGTAATCAAGAGATAGTTGCGTTATTTGATTTCAATTTCAATTTTCTTGGGGGATCAATGAAGGGGTTAATGCAGAACACTCCGCTGACGATGGTGCATCTGTTCGAGCGGGCCGAAAATTATCATGCCGACAAGACGATCACGACGGCAACTGCAATCGGCAAAGATCGAACCAATTATGGCGAATGGGCGGCACGCACGCGTCAACTTGGCGGCGCACTTGACAAACTCAAAATCACTCGCGACGGTCGTGTTGCGACGTTTGCGTGGAACACGGCGAGACACCTCGAACTTTATTTTGCGGCGCCATGCACGGGGCGCGTGTTGCACACGCTGAATATACGTTTGTTCCCCGAGCAACTGACCTATATTGCAAATCACGCCGAAGACGAAGTGATCTTCGTCGATCGCTCGTTGTTCGCATTGATCGCACCGTTGTTGTCGACATTCAAGACGGTGAAACATCTCGTGATCATGGACGACGGCAAAGGCGAAGTGCCCGGCTCGGTGCCCGGCATGCAGATGCACAATTATGAAGATCTGATCAAGGGCGTCTCGGGTGTCGATTTTAAAATCACCGACGAAAACTTGGCCGCGAGCATGTGTTACACGAGCGGCACCACAGGCAACCCGAAGGGTGTCGTCTATAGCCATCGCTCGACGTATCTGCACACGATGGGGGCGATGATGGTCGATTCGCTCGGCGCTCGCGAGAGCGACGTGATCTTGCCCGTCGTGCCGATGTTTCACGCCAACGCTTGGGGTTTGGCGCATGCGGCTGTCGCGTGTGGTGCGAGTCTTGTCATGCCGGGCCCNNGGCCCTGATCTTTCGGGCAAGGCGATTGCAAATCTGATCGTCGAAGAAAAAGTCACGGTCGCCGCCGGCGTGCCGACAATTTGGATGGGTGTCTTGCCAGAACTCAAGGGTCGCGACACTTCGTCGTTGCGAGTTATCCCCGTTGGTGGCAGCGCCGTGCCAAAAGCATTGAGCGAGGCCTACCGCGAAACCATCGGCCTGCCAATTTTGCAGGCATGGGGGATGACAGAGACGAGTCCGATTGCGGCAACCTGCAATCTTTCGCTCGCTGATCAAAAAAAGTCGATCGACGAACAAGCAGAGTTGCGCACGACTGTTGGCACGATTAATTTCGGCGTCGACTGTCGCGTGGTAACGCCGGGCACGACGACACCTGTGCCGTGGGACGGCGAGACCAGCGGCGAGTTGCAATGCGCTGGTTCATGGATTGCATCGACCTATTACAACGACACTCGCGCTGCAGAAAGCTTCACGCAAGATGGTTGGCTGCGCACCGGCGACGTAGCAACAATGGATTCTTCTGGTCGCATTCGTTTGGTCGATCGCACGAAAGACTTGATCAAAACTGGTGGCGAATGGATTTCGTCGGTTGAAATAGAAAATGAATTGATGTCACATCCGAAGATCAAAGAAGCCGCGGTCGTCGGCGTGCCACACCCCAAATGGTCAGAGCGCCCGTTGGCCTGCGTGGTACTGAACCCAGGCGAGTCGCTGACAAAAGATGAGGTGCTCGACTACATTCGGCCAAGATTGGCGAAGTGGCAGGTGCCCGACGATGTGGTGTTTATTGACGAAGTGCCAAAGACGAGTGTCGGCAAGTTCTCGAAAAAAACTTTGCGCGACAAATTCGCTGATTACGTCTTGCCGACTATTTAAAAATTAACCCGCCGCAAGAACTGCCTCGTGCGTTCGTCGCTCGGGTTTGTGAACAGTTGCTGGGGTTGGCCCTGTTCGGCAATGCGACCGCCGTCGAGAAAACAAACTCGGTCGCTTATTTCTTGGGCGAATTTCATTTCGTGGGTGGCGATCAACATGGTGATACCACTGCCTTTTAGTTCGCGCACGACATCGAGCACCTCGCCGACAAGTTCGGGGTCGAGTGCCGAAGTTATTTCGTCGAGCAGCATCACCTCTGGGCTCATCGCCAATGCACGAACGATCGCGACTCGCTGCTGCTGACCACCCGAGAGTTGATCGGGATACGAGTCGATTTTGTCGGCGAGAGCAAATCGGGTCAGCAAAGATTTTGCGATTTCGTTTGCCTCGTCGTCTTGCTTGCCAAGCACCTGGGTCAATGCGAGCGTGATGTTGCGTTGCACGCTCATATGTGGAAACAAGTTGAAACTTTGAAAAACGATGCCGATACGGCGCCGAATCGGGTTCGGGTCCAAGCCGATCTTCGAAATTTCGTCGCCGTCCAAAAGAATTGTGCCATCGTCTATGGGCTCAAGCAAGTTGATGCATCGCAACAGTGTCGTTTTGCCTGAACCACTCGAGCCGATAAATGAAACGACTTCACCAGCGCTCACCTTCAAGTCAAGGCCCGCAAGCACGGCGCGTGAACCGAATGATTTTCGAACGTCGCGTAGTTCGAGTTTCATCGCACCCTCGTAGATGATGTTCGCCTGCGTTCGCGGGCCAACAAATAATCGGTGGTTCGAGTCAAGGGGATGGTGATCATTAAGAATATGATCGCCGCGGCAACATATGGCGTGAAATTCGCGAACTTCGCCTTGTCGATGCCGGCTTGACGCAAAATCTCGATCGGCCCGATCAAACTGACGAGGGCGACATCTTTTTGCAGGCTGACCAGGTCGTTCATCAGCGGCGGCACAACTCGACGAATCGCTTGAGGCAAAATCACGAAGCGCATCGTCTGCGTGTTCGAGAGTCCCAAACTTCGTGAGGCTGCGCGTTGTGATTCGTGCACACTGTCGATGCCTGCTCGAAAAACTTCGGCGATGTATGCGCCATAGGTCAAAACAAGTGCGACCGAACCCCAAAGCAGCGGCGAGTTAAAAGGTCGCTCAAGTCCGACACCTGGCACGCCGAAACCAATTAGGTAGATCCACAAGATAACCGGCACTCCGCGCATGATGTCGATATAACCGATGACGAAAATTCGGATCGGAAACAGTGCCGGGTTGCGCGAACTACGTGCGATCGCCAACAAAAGCGCCAAGGCGATTATCGCCGGTGTCGACCAGGCGAAAATCTTTATGTCGAGCACGAATGCATCAAGCAATCGCGGAAACGAATCGAACAATCTTTCTTTACTGAAGAAAGACTCTTTTACTCGTGGCCACCGCGGCAAGCGCGGTATCGCGATAATCAATGCCCCAACGACGACGACAGTGCTCAGCGCAGCGATAATGCTGCTGCGCCGGCGCTGCCGTCGTTCGAATTGTTGGCGTTGAGTTTTTGTTTCCGTGATGGCTGACAGTTTTTAGTCGAGCGTAATAATTGGCGCGTTTGTCTTGTCGGCGAGCCAAGTCTTTTCGATCTCGGCTAATTTGCCTGACTCTTTGAGTGCACCAAGAGCGGTGTTTACGCAGTCGACAAGTTTGTTGTCTTTGTCGAATAGCAACCCGAAATTGTCGGCGGAAACCGCATCGCTCAACGGAAACTGCCCGATCACTTTTGATCCTTCAATTTCAACAGCGCTGATGTAGAACGCCGTTGGCAAGTCGACAACAATCGCATCGATTTGCTTGGCTTCGAGCGCCGCTTTTGCGCCGGCATTGTCGTCGTAAACGAACGGTTCGTTGGTCGGCTTGATCACATTGTTGATGAAGTCAAGGCTTGTAGTGCCTGATTGCGCACCGAACTTAAGTTCTTTGAGCTCTGAAACTTTCGTCGCACTGGCGACTGGAGAATCGGCAAAACCGACGACGGCTTGATTTGTCGAATAATACGGTTCACTGAAACTGACCGTTGCTTTGCGCTCGGCGGTGATCGAATATTGCTGCAAGTTGAAGTCAAAGTTTTTTGCACCAGGTTGAATCGCCTCGTCAAAACCTGTTCGCACCCAGACAACGTTTTCGTTCGTGTAGCCGAGTTCGCCGGCAACCGCATAGGCAACTGCTGCTTCAAAGCCCTCGCCAGTCTCGGGTGCATCGCCGACGACCCACGGCTCGTAAGCGGGGGTGCCAGTCGCGATGGTCAATTTGCCTGACTCGATGGTGGGGCATGCCGAGTTTGAGTCGTCATTGCCGCAACTTGCAAGGCCAAGAGATGCCAGGCTGCC
>DOHD01000020.1:12198-14517 GCA_003535455.1 Acidimicrobium sp. | reverse complement strand
TTGACACTGAGACGGTTAGGGTCTTATTGTCTCACTATGGCGTCTCACAATGTTGTCGACAAGGCAAAAGCCTTCAGCGAAGTTGAAACGCGCGTGCTTGACGCCACGAAGTTGGCCATCGAAAAGTGGGGCGTCACGCGGTTCACCGTCGCCGATGTTTGTGATTTGTCAGATGTATCGCGAGCAACCATCTATCGGATGTTTCCTGGTGGCAAAGAAGTTTTGCTCGAAGCGTTGCATGTTCGCTCGCTCGGAGAATTTTTCACCACGCTGTTAGATCGCGCCGAGGGCGCAAAGTCGCTCGAAGATCTGCTCGTGCGAAGCATCGTTTCGGCATCTAGCCAATTGCGCGACGATACCCACTTGGCGATGATGTTGGCCACCGAACCCGGCACGACGTTGATGCAGTTCACGATCGACGGTTTGTCGCGCATTGTTCGAGTCGCTGCCGACTATCTCGCACCGTTGGTTGCCGAGTTCTTGCCGAAGCGTGAAGCCGATGCCTTGGTCGAAGTCTTGGCTCGTTTGGTGATCTCATATTTCTTGACACCATCCCAACATTTTGATTTCACGAACGAGGCGAGCGTCACCAAGTTTTTGCGCACGAATATCAACATCAACGAATTAATCAACAACTAAACAGGAGCAATAATCATGTCAATCACAGAAAAACAGAATCAAGAGATCATCGGTCGTGATCAGATCAACAACATCGAGGCGATCTTGAGCATTCCGTTGACACCGGCAAATGAAATCGAACATACGGTCGCAAACAACGCCGACTCGGTCTTCACCTGGGATTACTCGCTGACCCGCGAACCGTTGCGCAAACTTTATGAGAAAGCCAAGACGAGTCAATGGAACGGCACATTCGACCTTGACTGGAACACCGAAGTCGACGTCGAAAAAACTGTCGCTGTCGACCAGGCCGCCATCGGCACAGGCGTGAACACAGAATGGTATGCCGACACGAAACTCGCCACGTGGGGCGACAAAGAATGGCTCGAGTTTGGCATTCACAGTCGCAAGTGGAGCCTCTCGCAGTTTTTGCACGGCGAGCAGGGCGCACTGATTTGCACCAGCAAAATCGTCGAGACGGTGCCATGGTATGACGCAAAGTTGTATGCGAGCACACAGGTCGTCGACGAGGCTCGCCACGTCGAAGTGTTCGCTCGTTATCTTGACGAGAAGCTCGATGGCGGTTACCCGATCAACCCGCACCTCGGCTTGTTGCTCGACGACATCGTCAAAGATTCGCGTTGGGACTTCACATATCTCGGTATGCAAATCATGGTCGAGGGTTTGGCTCTTGCAGCGTTCGGCTACCTGCACCAGTTGACCAGCGAACCGCTGTTGAAGAAACTGTTGCGATACGTCATGAGCGACGAAGCACGTCACGTGGCTTTCGGTGTTCTCAGCCTCAAAGAGGTTTATGACGGCATGAGCGACAAAGAGATCATGGATCGTCAAGAGTTCGCCTATGAGGCAAGCATTCGCATGCGAGACAGGTTCTTGCAACAAGAAGTTTGGCACCACATGGGCGTCGACCCGAAGACATTGATTCCGTTGTTGGTCAACGACCCGACACGCAAGATCTTTCAACAAATGTTGTTTGCCAAGATCGTGCCGAACTGCAAGAAGCTCGGTCTGCTTGATCGCAACGACAAGTGGTTGCGTCACCGTTTCGAAGAGATGGGCGTCATTCAGTTTGAAGACTGGGAGAACACCGACGACGAATATCTCAAGTTCGAAATCGGCAAAGAAGTCGAAATTCGTCACTAGTCGTCAAAAATCGTCTACAAGCGTTGCGACCGGCGAGCAATGAATCTCGTCGATGCGCGCGTTGGCAAATGACTATTATCTAGCCATGCCAAGATTCGGTCAGGTGCTCACCGCGATGGTTACGCCGTTCGACAAGAACGGCGATTTGAACCTAGACGGTGTACGCCGTTTGGCAAAGTGGTTGCAAGATAACGGCAACGACGGTCTAGTCGTTGGTGGCACAACAGGTGAGGCGTCGACGCTCACCGACGACGAAAAACTTGCGCTGTTCGCGGCAACGGTCGAAGCAGTGACGATTCCGGTTATTGCCGGCACGGTAACCAACGACACGAAACATTCGATTCATCTAACCAAAGAGGCGTCAAAACTTGGCATCGCGGGCATCTTGGCTGTTGGTCCTTATTACAACAGGCCATCACAAGCGGGAATTTTGGCTCACATGAAAGCGGTTTGTGCGGCGACGTCGCTACCGGTTGTCGTTTACGACATTCCGGTTCGTACTGGTCGAAAAATTTCAACCGCGACACTCGCCAAATT
>DOHD01000020.1:0-12187 GCA_003535455.1 Acidimicrobium sp. | reverse complement strand
AGTTTCGAACTGCTGAGTGGTGACGATGGTTTGACGCTGCCGCTGATGTCGATCGGTAGTGTCGGCGTGATCGGTGTGGCGACGCATTGGACTGGTATCGATCATCAAGAGATGTTCAAAAAATGGAACGCAGGCGATATCGCTGGCGCTCGCGCGGTGAACTCGAGAATGCTCGAGAGTTTCGCTTTTGAAACTGGCGACGACAACCCGAACCCGCTGCCGAGCAAAGTGATGATGAATCACCTTGGTCTTGACGTTGGTGAAGCTCGATTGCCAATGGGGCCACCGCCGAGTGGTCTTGCCGAGCGTGCTGCAAAAGTGTTCGGCAATTTGCAAGCTGCGCGTGCCGCGGCAACGAAATAGTGTCGCAAAAATTCGCTGTTCGTAAATCAGCGACCTCTATCTAATGTCTGAATCAAATGTCTAAACCAGTTCGCATCGCATTTCTAGGCGGGCTCGGCGAAATCGGTCGTAACTGTATGGCAGTCGAGCAAGACAAAAAGATTTTGCTGATCGATTGTGGGCTGATGTTTCCTAAAGCCGAGCACGGCGATGACGTCGACGTGCTCATTCCAGACTTCACATGGCTGCTCGAGCGCAAAGACCGCATTGTCGGTTGTGTTGCGACCCACGGTCACGAAGATCATGTTGGCGCGTTGCAATATTTGTTGCAGGATGCGTCGTTTCCGTTGTATGGTTCGGCGCTCACTTTGGGCCTGGCTCGCAACCGAATCGCCGAAGCACGACTAACCGACAAGACGAAGTTCATCGAAGTGAGCGACAACGAGCGCATCAAAATCGGGCCGTTCGACGTCGAGTTCATACCTGTCACGCATTCTGTGCCCTATGCACATGCGATCGCTCTGCACACGGCCCAAGGCGTGATCGTTCATTCTGGAGACTTCAAGATTGACCTCACGCCAGTAGACCATCGACGCACCGACTTGGCGCGACTCGGTTCGTTGTCGTCGAACGAGGGCATTCGATTGTTGATGCTCGATTCGACCAACGCCGGCGAAAAGGGGCACGCGCCTAGCGAGTCAGAAGTCGGCACCGTGTTGCGGGCGATCTTCAATGAACATCGTGGCAAACGGATAATCACCGCGAGTTTTGCCAGCCATATTCATCGCGTACAGCAAATTGCCGATGCGGCAATCGACTCGGGTCGGGTTGTCGTGCCGCTTGGCAGGTCGATGATCAACAACATTCGTCTCGCTCGTGATTTGAAAGTTTTGATGATTCCTGAAAAAAGTTTGGTCAACGCAGATTCACTCGGCAAATATGATGACGAAGAAATTTGCATCATTTCGACAGGTTCGCAGGGCGAAGCAATGTCGGCGTTGACGAATCTTGCCAAGGGCGACAGTCGATACGTAAAAGTTGGCGAAACCGATGTCGTAATTTTTTCGAGCCATGCCATCCCCGGCAATGAAAGCAACGTGAACAAGGTGATCGATGCACTGTTGCGTCGAGGCGCGACGGTCGTTCACTCGGGTATCGCCGATGTGCATGCGACCGGTCATGCCCAGGCCGAAGATCTGAAGACATATTTAAATGTCACCGAGCCACAATGGTTTATTCCGATTCATGGTGAATATCGACATTTGGTGGCCAACGCCGAGTTGGCGCGAATAATGGGTGTTGCACCGCGCAATGTTTTGTTGTGCGAAGACGGCGACCTGATCGAAATCAGCGACACTGAAATAGATTTTTCGGGTCGAATACCCGCCGAGTTTGTTGTGCCACAAAAGTCGCGACGAGCGGGCAAAAAATCAAAAGACAAACCAGCGAAAAAACTCAAAAAGCACTAGCTCTTCGCGCGGGCACGGCGTCGCAGATCGCCACCACCGAGCAGCCGAGCAATCCCACTTGGCAACAGACCCCATTGGTACTGTTGATTTATGGCAAAAGTGCCCAAATCTAAACCTGCGCGCCCCAATAAGGGTTCGCGCGGCGGCGGCGCCACGAGGGGCGAGACGAGAACTTCTGGCCGAGGCGGGGCGCGGCAGGCTGACAACGTTCGGCCGATTCGGGCGTTGCGTGAGCACGAATTCGACGACGAACCAACTCGCTATCGAGTCGTCTCGCAACACGGCCCAATTTTTGGTGGATTATTTGAGGGTCGCGCACACGAGTTCAGCGGTTTGGGTTTGATCGCGTTCGGCGCGTTGTTGGTCTTGTCGGTTTATTTGAAGTTGGCAGGCCCGCTCGGTCGAGCGCTCGACAGTCTCGCTTCAGCCACGATCGGCGTTGGCCGGTTCTTCTTGCCGATTTTGTGCATTGGTTTGGGTGTGGCTTTGGCGCGACGCAAGAGTTGGCAAAATCAAATTCGCACATCAATCGGCTGGACATCGCTGACGGGTGTATTGCTCGGTCTGACACATGTGTTTTTTAGTGATGCAGAAAACCGCACGGGTGGATGGTTCGGTTACGTAATAGGCGAGCCAACAAAAAACTCGCTTTCAGATATTGGTGCAACCGTGTTGTTGATGGCACTATTAATCGGTTCGATCATGCTTGTATCTGGCAAATCTGCGCCAGAGTTGATCGTTGTTTTGCGAAATGCTTGGCGAAAAATAATTGGCAAGGTTTCGTTGGCCACAGAAAACTTGTCGGGTGCGCTCGACGAAAACCGTGGGTTTCTCGGTGAAGAATCTGATCTGCCAGGTGGTTTTGCACCGCAAGATGATCAGCGTCCAGAACTTTATGACTACGCCCTAGACGGCGTTGACGAAGACGAACACGACGAAAGCAAGCAACCACGACGCGAACGAAAGCGTCGTGAGCGTGACGGTCAGGCAGCACCGAAACCAGNNCACAGCAGATTCCGCTTGGGCCAAGTGGTCAGCCCAGCAACTGGGTGTTGCCCGAACTCGAGTTCTTGTCGCTGACGAGCAACAAGAAAGCTAACGAAGAAGCAATTCGCGAACGTGGTGATCAACTGGTGGCGGCGCTCGCATCGCATGGTGTCGATACCGAATTGGTGGGCTACACACGTGGCCCGACCGTCACGCGATACGAGTTGTCGTTGGGTGACGGTGTGAAGGTTGCCAAAGTCACGACACTCTCACGAGATATCGCCTACACAATGGCGGCAACCGACGTGCGAATTCTTGCGCCGATACCGGGTCGTTCGGCGATCGGCATCGAGGTGCCGAACGAGCAACGCGAACTTGTTTCGATTGGCGATTTGTTGGTCTCGCAAGAAGCACGCACGGCGAGTCATCCGCTTGATGTTGCGGTTGGCAAGGATATTTCTGGTCGACCAGTTTTCTTGAATATTTCGACCACGCCACACTTGTTGATTGCCGGCGCGACCGGCGCTGGCAAGTCGAGCGTGATCAACTGCATAATCACTTCGGTGTTGATGCGCGCAACACCAGACCAGGTCAAGTTGATTCTCGTCGACCCGAAGCAGGTTGAAATGGCGCAATATTCACGTCTGCCACATTTGTTGACGGCGCCAGTTACGAACCCGAAGAAGGCAGCGAACGCTCTCGGTTGGGCCGTCAAAGAAATGGAGCGTCGTTACGACTTGCTCGTCGAAGCCGGTTTTCGTGATGTCGCGGGTTACAACGCGGCCTACGATCGCGGCGAGATGGCGCCACAAGATGATCAGCCTTCAGACAAGCAGTTCGCGCGAATTCCATACATTTTGATTGTCGTCGACGAGTTGAACGACTTGATGATGGTCGCGGCACGCGACGTCGAAGATTGCATCACGCGCATCGCCCAAAAAGCACGCGCAGTCGGCATTCACCTAGTGGTGGCAACACAGCGCCCGAGCGTGAACGTGATCACGGGTGTGATCAAAGCGAACATTCCGGCGCGCATGGCTTTTGCTGTTTCAAGTTTGACCGACAGCCGAGTGATTCTCGATCAACCAGGTGCAGAAAAATTGGTCGGCATGGGCGACATGTTGATGTTGCCAGGCAACACTTCGGTTTCGCAACGCTTGCAGTCGGCGTGGGTCAGCGAAAACGAAGTGCGCAAAGTTGTCGGGCATTGGCGTCGTCAAGCACCAGAAGTTACTTATGTTTCGGGCATCGAAGGTGACGCCAACAAGTCATCTGGTGGCGGTGAAGTCTTTGGTGGCAGCAGCGGCGACGAAGACGACGATGAATTGATGCGTCAAGCAATGGACTTAGTGGTTCGCACCCAGCAAGGCAGCACATCGATGTTGCAGCGAAAACTGAAAGTCGGCTTTGCTCGTGCGGGTCGACTGATGGACATGCTTGAACAACGAGGTGTTGTCGCACCGAGCGAAGGCTCGCGCCCTCGTGAAGTGTTGATGACCGTCGAAGAACTTGAAATCATTCAAAAGGCGAGTTAATTCACTGCTCTTTGAATCGTCGATTGACATCGAATAGATAGCATTAAAAGTTGTGACGCAGCGCTTTTATCTCGAGTCGCTGGGGTGTCCGAAAAATGATGTCGATTCAGACAAAATAATTGGCACGTTGCTCGCTGACGGTCTGATGCAGACAGACGACGCGAGTCAAGCCGATCTCGTAGTTGTCAATACATGTGCCTTCATTGAAGACGCACGTCGTGAGTCGATCGACACGGTGCTCGAGCTTTCAGGTCAGCGCAAAGCGGGTGCTCGCGTCGTCGTAACGGGTTGCATGGCCGAGCGCTATGGCGCCGAATTGGCAGAATCGTTGCCCGAGGCCGATCACATCGCCGGCTTTGGTGTGCCGATCGCGCTGACGAAAAAGTCGTTGTCTGTAACGAGTCAAAGCGTGCCGTCGTTTGATTTGTTGAATTTGCCTCGACCAAAGTCGCGTTCGCCGTGGGCGTATGTGAAAATCGCCGAAGGATGCGATCGCAACTGCGGGTTTTGCGCGATACCGAGTTTTCGTGGGCCACAACGCAGTCGAGATATCGAATCGATTCTGGCCGAAGTCGAGCAACTCGAAGCCAAAGAAATTGTCTTGGTCGCCCAAGACTTGGCGAGTTACGGCAAAGACAGACCGACCGAACTTGGTGCTGGTTCGATCGTCGGTTTGGTGAATCGTGTCGCCGCTAAAGTTGCGCGAACCAGGCTGCTTTATCTATACCCGAGCGATCTAAGCGACGATTTGATCGACGCAATCTGCAACACGGGTGTGCCTTATTTTGATTTGTCGCTACAACACGTATCGAAAGCACATTTGCGTCGCATGCGCCGTTGGGGTGACGGCGAAAGGTTTTTGAAACGCATTACCGATATTCGCAAGCGCGAACCTGATGCGGCGATGCGCAGCAATTTTATTGTCGGCTATCCGGGAGAAACAGAAGAAGACCACGACTTGTTGTTGAGCTTCGTCAATGACGCCCAACTTGATTGGTGTGGGTTCTTTGCGTTCAGCCCAGAAGAAGGCACCCACGCAGTTTCTTTGCCCGATCGTGTGCCAGAAGGTCTAATGAACGAGCGATTGGCTGAACTGCGCGAACTGCAAGATTCGATCACCGCTCGTCGTCGCGATGATCTGATCGGCGAGAAGATGACTGTGCTGGTCGACGAAGTTGGTGTGGGTCGCAGTCATCGCGAAGCCCCAGAAATTGACGGCGTAGTGCACGTCAGCGAAACTTTACCTGTGGCGACATTTGTTGAAGTTGAAATCGCAGATGCGCTTGGCCCCGACTTGGTTGCCACCTCTGCAAGTCACGACGCGAATAGTGACGCCCGAGATTTGGTTGACGATGCCCGTTGATCAAAACGCACTGGCGACTTGGGCGAACGCCGTTACGGTGTCGCGCATTTTGGTTTCGCCGTTGCTGTTCATTGTCGTGCCAGACGACAATGCTGGTTCATGGTTGGCGGCATGGTTGTGGTTCGGTTTGTGTGTCAGCGACGTGCTTGATGGTTATTTGGCGCGACGTCACGGCACCACCAAGAGCGGGGCATTTCTCGACCCGCTTGCCGACAAAGTTTTGGTGCTCGGGGCGATGTTTACTCTCGTGAGTCGCGATATGTTCGGAGTTTGGCCAGTTGTGATTATCGCCGTGCGCGAAGTTGTGGTGAGCATTTATCGAGTCGTGGTTGGTGCACGGGGCGTCTCGGTGCCGGCGAGCCGCATCGCCAAAGTTAAAACTCTGAGCCAACAAGTTTCGGTCGGCTTTGCTTTGGCGCCGTTCAGTGCGGTCGACATGAGATATACGTGGCTGACGACTCTTTGGCTCGCAGTTGGCTTGACGATCATAAGTGGATTGCAATACGCGGTGCGTGCGTTACGCCCGGCATTTAGTTTGCGTCGGGCGGCCAAATAATGCGATGCAGTGTCGTGGCTGTCGGCACAGAACTATTGCTAGGTCAAATTGTCGACACGAACTCATCGTGGCTCGGTGAACAACTCGCCGCCGCGGGCATCGACTCATTGTTTCAAGTCAAGGTCGGCGACAACCTCGGTCGAATAGTTTCGACTCTGCGTGCGACGCTGAACGACGCCGATGCGATAATAATTTGCGGCGGCCTCGGGCCGACCCACGACGACATCACCCGCGAAGCAATCGCCGAGATCATGGGCGTCGAACTCGAATTAAATGACGAAGTTGCGCTCGTTATCGAGCAAATGTTCACTGCGCGTGGGCGTCGCATGCCAGAGAACAATCTTCGTCAAGCGATGGTGCCACGCGGAGCGAAGATTATTGAACAACGTCGGGGCACTGCGCCGGGTTTGATTTGCCCTGTCGGCGACAAGGTGATGTATGCCGTGCCAGGTGTGCCGTTCGAACTTTTTGAAATGTTCGAGCGGGCGATATTGCCAGATTTGCTGGTTAGAAGCGGCGAGGCGTCGGTCATCAAGAGTCGGGTTTTGCGAACTTGGGGCGACAGCGAAAGCGGGCTCAACGAGCGACTGGTCGGCGTGATCAATGAACTCGAAAAAGTTGGCAACCCGACGCTGGCTTTTCTGGCAAGCGGCTGGGAAGGTATCAAGGTCAGGTTGACGGCAAAGGCGAATACTGAGAGCCAAGCCATCGAACTACTTGACGTCTGGGATGCAAAGGTGCGAGCCGAGGTCGGCGAAATAGTGTTCGGCGTCGACGACCAGAATATGGAGGTCGTTGTTCTGCAGTTGTTGCGCGACAAGAAAATGTCATTGGGTGTGGCCGAATCGGTGACGGGCGGGCTCGTGTCTGGGCGGTTGACGGCGATTGCTGGTGCGAGCGAAATCTTTCGCGGCGCAATAATTAGTTACGACAGCGAAGTTAAATTCGATCTCTTGGGCGTCAATCACCGACCAGTCGTCAGCGAGACGGCGGCAAAAGAAATGGCAATAGGTGTTCGCAAAGTTTTGGGCAGCGATATTGGTTTGGCGTTGACCGGCGTTGCTGGACCGACCGAACAAGACGGCGTGAAAGTTGGCACGCTATGCGTCGGTCTTGCGCTATCGAATGGTGACGTGCGTGCGACGACTTTTAATTTGCCGTATGGTCGCGAACAAATGCGACAATTTTCGGTGATCAGCGCATTGAACTTTCTGCGCCAATCAATATAAATACAAGGATTTTTGCGTTAATTCATCAAGGTAGACTGAATGTGTTGTTACACCCGAGTAACAGCAAGAAAAGTTTTCAGGTTTTTTGTGGCAAACATTCTCATCATTGGTGCTGGTGGGGTCGGTGGCGGTATGGCGTCTATTGCCGAGACACGAAGTTTCTTCGATTCTTTCGTTTTGGCCGACATCAACTCTGGTCGCGGAGACGAGATCATCGCCAAGCTCGAACAGCCAGGACGATTTTCGTCGGCGAAGGTAGATGCCCGTAGCAAGACCGAGATTGTCGCGCTAGCCCAGCGCGTTAAAGCCGATGTGATCGTCAATGCGTGTGACCCGCGACTGAACGAACCAATTTTTGAGGCGGCTTATGAGGCGGGTTGCACATATTTAGATATGGCGATGAACTTGAGCAAGCCGCACCCGACGAATCCATATGAAGAAGTGGGCGAGCCACTCGGCAAAGACCAAATCTCTGCCGATGAGCGTTGGAAAGAAAAGGGTCTTCTCGCCTTGGTTGGCATGGGCGTCGAGCCGGGCTTGAGCAACGTCTTTGCGCGATACGCGTCAGATCACTTGTTCGACACGATCGACGAGATCGGTGTGCGTGACGGCTCGAATTTGTCGATTGATGGTCTCGATTTTGCGCCGACTTTTTCGATTTGGACGACGATCGAAGAAACTTTGAACCCGCCGATCGTGTGGGAGAAAAATCGTGGTCTGTATACGACAGATTGTTTCAGCGAGCCAGAGATTTTTCATTTTCCTGCCGGTATCGGCGCCTACGAATGCGTGAATGTCGAGCACGAAGAAGTGATCATGATTCCGCGTGAGATCGACTGCAATCGAGTGACGTTTAAATACAGCCTCGGCGCCGAGTTCATCGACTGGTTGAAGACTTTCGCCTATTTGGGTCTGGACAGCAACGAAAAAATTCGTGTTGGCGATGTCTCTGTTTCGCCGCGCGATGTTTTGGCTGCGGTGTTGCCGAACCCTGCCAAGTTGGGTCACCTGATGCATGGTCGCACTTGCGCAGGCACCTGGGTCAAAGGCATGTATGACGGCAAGCCTCGCGAGGTGTATCTGTATCATGTCGCCGACAACGAAACGACGATGCGCGATTGGGGTTCGCAAGCAGTCTTGTGGCAGACGGCGATGTGCCCGGTGGTCGCACTCGAATTGTTGGCAAACGGAAGTTGGAAGGGCACTGGTGTGCGCGGACCTGAAGCATTCGACGCCGTGCCGTTCTTGAATTTGCTCGGCGAATACAACACTCACCACGGCATCATGGAGATGGGCCCTGGTTTGTGGCCGAGCCCGAAGGCGACGGGTCAACCCGGTTGGGATCGCCCCGTCAAGCGCGCCGTCGTGCCGAGCGC
Source organism: Acidimicrobium sp. (assembly GCA_003535455.1). Taxonomy (GTDB): domain Bacteria; phylum Actinomycetota; class Acidimicrobiia; order Acidimicrobiales; family Ilumatobacteraceae; genus BACL27. The sequence continues at coordinate 3,330 of DOHD01000020.1, read as the reverse complement.
CTGATATTTTTTGTCGCAAAAGTTTGCGAGCGATGATTTTGAGACTTGAGATTATTTGCCGGCGAGCAGTTTGATTACTGGTGCGAAACTATTGACATCTTCGCCGCCGACGATGACATAAGAAAAACCCCATTGTTCACGACGGGCGAGAAGATCTTCGGCGATTTTCGCCGGTGGACCCATAAGTGCAAACGGCGAATTTGCGACCATCTCTGGTGCGACTTTGAACATGTTTGCCGTGCCGTTGATCGCCTCGTCGGCGCTGTCGCGAATGTTGACCAAAAAAGTTCGAATGTTTAGTTCGATGTTTGACATGCGTGAGCCCGCGGTTTGTTTGACGAGTTCAACTTTTGACGTCACCGAGTCGGCGCTCATTTCTGAAATTGTGTCGGCATTGACAACGCCGTCTTTGAGCGACGGATTAATGCCGACGATGTCGGCAAGTTGTGCGGCGAGTTTCAAAACTCTTGGTCCGCCGCCACCAATCAAAATAGGCGGACATGGTCGTTGCACTGGCAACGGCGTCGCCGTGTAGTCGGTGATCGTGTAGTGCTTGCCCGAAAACGAAAACTTCTCGCCAGTCATGGCGCGTTTGATTATTTCTAATCCTTCAAGAAATCGATCGATGCGCACACCAGGCTTGTCATAAACGATGCCGGATTGAACATAATCGGTGGCCATCCACCCCGCACCGATGCCGATTTCTAGTCGACCATCTGAGAGCAGGTCGAGTGTGGCGAGTTCTTTTGCCAAGACCACCGGGTGTTTGTAGTCGTTGTCCCAGACGAGAGCGCCGATGCGAAGATTTTTTGTTGCGTTGGCCGCAGCCATAAGTGCTGGCACTGGCGCAAGTTGATCGGTGAAGTGATCGGGCATCGTCAACGAACTAAAACCGTGCGACTCGGCGGTCTTTGCGAGTTCGGTCCATTCTTTTTGCGAAGAAGCCTTACTGGCCTGAATGCCAAATCGAAACGGGCGGGAATTTGTTTGATTAGAAGCCATAACGACACGTTAATCGTTGAATCTGTCACGACACGTTTATCGTTGAATGTGTCACGACACATTGCCGGGCAATCTGTCGAAACTCAGGCTCGTTCGTTTTGGTACTTGTAGAATTATTGGCAAGGTGAGCAAACTTCTTCGCGAACTCTTGGACAAGTTTGGCGCGCGACGTCAGACATTTGCGCGAATTTTCGTTGTCTGCATCGCTGGTGGCTTGTTTATTGCTGCGACGGTGACTGCGATGGCGCCAAGAATGTGGGGCATGTTGAACGCCCATACGCAAGTGCCCCCAAGTCTGAGCAGTTTTTCTGGTCTGGCGCAACGCAGCACGGTTTTTGATGCGTCGGGTAAACAGATTGGTTCGTATCAACTCGAAAATAGTCAGATGATCAGCATCGACAATGTGCCTGCCGACGTCGTTGCCGCAATCTTGGCCCTTGAAGATAGCGAATTCGAAAATCATAAGGGCGTTAATTTGCGAGCGTTCACCCGCGCGGTGCTTTCAAANNNTCGTCAAGAACGAGTTTTTGGCGGGCCTTGAACGAGATGGTCGATACAAAGTTCTGCAGGCGAGATATGCAACGATGCTCGAAAAAGAAGTGCCGAAGAAATTGATTCTTGAGAGATATTTGAACACGATTTATCTCGGCAACAACACGTATGGTTTGCAGGCTGCTGCCGAAGTGTATTTCGGCAAAGATGTGCGCGAGCTCACTTTGCTTGACGGCGCGTTTTTGGCGGGGCTGATTCAGGCGCCGTCAAACTACGACCCGATTCAGCACCCCGACAGTTCGCGCGGCAGATATNNCACCTGCAGATATCTGCAGGTGCTTGATCGATTAGTCGACACTGGTTTGCTGACCAAAGATCAGCGCAACGAAATTGGCGACAAGCCGGCGATTCCAGAGGTGATCAACAAAAAAGCACAACGTGATGTTTCGCGAACGTATTTCACCGAAGAAGTCAAAGATTATTTGTTGAATGGCACCGACATTCTCGGTACCACTTATCAGCAGCGATACAACACTTTGTTTCGTGGCGGAGTAAAGGTCTTCACGACACTTGACTCGGCGGCGCAACTCGCGGCCGAGAATGCGGTGCGTGACCAACTGCCGGCGAACAAAGCAGGCATAACCGCGGCGATGGTCTCACTTGATGTCAAAACAGGCGCAGTGCGGGCGATGGTGGGTGGCCCAGGTTTCGTGGCGGGGCAGAACGAGGTGAATTTGGCGTTGCGTCGTCGGCAAACTGGGTCGAGCGTCAAGTTTTTTATCCTTGCTGCCGCTCTTCAGGCCGGCGTACAACCCGACGATTTGATCGACGGAACACTGCCGTGCACGCTTTCTAACCCCGGCAATCTCGACGAACCATTTGAGATCACCAAGGGCGTGAGTCAGCCGACGGCGTCGCTACGTGTAATGACCTGGTTGTCGATCAACTGCGCTTATGCGAAGCTTTCGCAAATCGTCGGTCTTGAGCGCGTTGTCGAAACGATGTATCGCATGTCTTCATCGCAATGGTTGAGCAAGGAGACTTTCACGATTCAGCCATATGCGAGTTTGGCGACAGGTGCGAACGAATTGAGCCCGATGGACATGGCGGCGGGTATTCAAACTTTGGCGAATTCTGGCGTGCATCGCGAGCCATACATGATCGAGCGAATTGAAGATGCTCGTGGCACGGTGCTGTATCAATATCAAAGTGCGAGCGTTGAACAAACTCTGCCCGCCGAAGTGGCCAACACTGCGGCTGACGTGATGCGAGGTGTGATCGAACGGGGCACTGCGCGAAGAACACCGCTCGAAGACAATCGCCCTGCGGCCGGAAAAACCGGCACCCAAGACAACAATACGAATGCGTGGTTCGTCGGGTTTACCCCGCAATATGCCACTGCAGTTTGGGTGGGTGATCCGAAGGGTTATACGAAGATGACGAAGCGAAACGTGCCCGAGTTTGCAAGTGTGATCGGCGATCGCGGTGGCGTGCAAGGTGCGATGTTTCCGGCGATGATCTGGAAGTCGTATATGGACGAGGTGCACCGCGGTTTAGAAATTCTTGAGTTCCCTTCGCCACCAGGACCGTTGCGTTCGCCGTTGCGACTTTATTTGCCGGGTGTCGAGTGCGCTGCACGAGTAATTTCTGGCACCGTACCTGCGCCCAAGCAAGACGCAAAAAGCACGACGACTACGGCACTTGGCGCTGAAACGACCGTTGGCAATACTGTGGTGGTCAGCGTGCTTAGCCCTGGGACAACAATCATGCCGACCGACTTGAACCCGTTTTCGCCCGTGCCAACCACAGAGATGGGTCTGTATTTTTATGATTGCG
>DOHD01000129.1:7857-8107 GCA_003535455.1 Acidimicrobium sp. | reverse complement strand
TCGCCCAGGCAGCGGTTATTCCGGCTGCCCTATCGGCGATCGCCAAAGCCGCACCGCTCGGTCGAGCCTCGGCTGCACAGGGCCTTTCGGGTGCGGTCAATGTTTTCGGCCAGATGGTGGCTGCGTTTATTGCGCCGACGATTTATGGCGCCTATGGCGCGTTCACCACTTTTTTTGTCGTTGCTGTTGGCATCGCAATAATTGCCAGCGCTGCCGGCATCATGCACTTAAGAAATTTGAAAAGCTCGCG
>DOHD01000129.1:5918-7822 GCA_003535455.1 Acidimicrobium sp. | reverse complement strand
GTTAGCTCGCGTTAGCTCGCGAAATTTACTTATTTCAAACGCTCGATAATCATCGCCATGCCTTGGCCGCCGCCAACGCACATCGACTCGAGGCCGAAACGCTTGTCAGTGTGTTGCAAACCGTTGATCAGTGTCGTCATGATGCGCGCACCAGTCATGCCGAAAGGGTGACCGAGCGCAATCGCCCCACCGTGCACGTTCAACTTCTCCATTGGAATGCCCAAGTGTTTTGCCGACGGAATCACCTGTGCAGCAAAGGCTTCGTTGATTTCGACCAAATCAATTTGATCGATCGTCATGCCGGCACGCTTCAACGCTTGACGGCACGCTTCGATTGGCCCAAGACCCATAATTTCAGGATTCAAACCAGAAACACCCGACGAAACGATTCGCGCCAAAGGTTTGATTCCGAGTTGTTTGGCTTTCGTGTCGCTCATCACCATGACGGCAGCGGCACCATCATTTAATGGACAAGCGTTGCCCGCGGTAATTTCGCCGTCGGGACGAAACACTGGTTTCAAACCAGCGAGTGCTTCGGCGGTTGTGCCCGCACGCGGACCATCATCTTTGGCGACGACAGTGCCGTTCGGCAAAGTGAGCGGGGTGATCTCGCGATCAAAGAAACCATTTTCTTGGTTGGCTACCGCGCGCTGTTGACTGCGTGCGCCGAATTCATCCATCTCGCGACGCGTTACACCTTCGAGTTCGCGAACATTTTCTGCTGTCTGACCCATCGCGATATACATATCGGGCAAACCAGTTGCTGGCGACCAAACACCTTGACCACCCGCGGCGCGCGCTTTTGTGCGCTCGCCTGATGGTTTGAAAATTGCGTTCGGCGCCATGTCGCTGGCACCCGATGCATAACGACTAACAGTTTCGACACCAGCGGCAATAAAGCAATCGCCTTCACCAGATTTAATTGCGTGAGCCGCCATGCGAATCGTCTGCAAACTCGACGAGCAATATCTGTTCACGGTCACACCAGGCACATTGTCGAGACCGGCAAGCACGGCTACGACGCGAGCGATGTTGAAGCCGGCCTCGCCTGCTGGCTGGCCGCATCCCATCATCAAATCTTCGACGTCATCGGCTTTGAGTTGCGGCACCTTGGCCATCAACGCGCGCACAATTTGCGCCGACATATCATCGGGACGCAATTCGGTGAGCGTGCCCTTGTTCGCGCGACCAATTGGGCTTCGGGCTGTTGCGACGATGACTGCTTCTGGCATGGTTCAGACTCCTTAAGTGCTGCGTTTTTCGCGATGCAAAACCCTAGCCGTTATCGCAACTCACCGTGAAGCCGGGTCGACTGATTCAGCTAGTGACCGTCGCGAGTTCTATTCTTTGGTGATGCAATTATTCGACGTGCCGATCGCCGACATCGACCTTTCGGCGCCCGAGTTCTGGCGCGGTCCACGCGACTTTCGCGAGTCGGCGTTCGCCAAACTGCGCAACGAAGACCCATACCGATTTTTCGAAGAAATGGAGCTGGCGATCGCGCCAAAAGGCCCCGGCTACATCGCGCTCACCCGCCACGACGACATCTGGCATGTGAGTCGCAACCCGCAACTATTTTGCAGCGGTAAAGGCTCGAACATCATCGACCTCTCGCAAGAACTGAACGAGTTTTTCGGCTCGATGATCAATATGGACGACCCGAAGCATTTTCGCCTGCGCTCAATCGTCTCGAAAGGTTTTACTCCACGCGAAATTTCGCGTATCGAAGAATACGTCAAAGTCAAAGCCCGAGCGATCGTTGATTCTGTATTGGATGAATTTGCCGACAAAGAGTTCGATTTCGTCGACGCGGTCGCCGCCAAGTTTCCGCTGCAAATAATCTGCGAGATGATGGGCATTCCTGCCGAAGACGAGCGACAAATTTTTGAGTGGACAAACACGAT
>DOHD01000129.1:3663-5798 GCA_003535455.1 Acidimicrobium sp. | reverse complement strand
ACCAGCCAAGAGTTTGGCAGTTTTTTTATTCTGTTGGTTGTTGCCGGCAACGAAACAACTCGCAACGCAATAACCCACGGCATGTTGGCGCTGACCGAAAACCCTGATCAACGCAAGACATGGTTCGACAATTTTGATGCGCACACCAAGACTGCAGTCGAAGAAATCGTGCGTTGGGCAACGCCAGTCATTCACTTTCGTCGCACGGCAACCGCCGACACAGATATCAATGGCTTCAAAGTCGACGCCGGTCAAAAAGTCGTGTTGTTCTACAACTCGGGCAACCGCGACGAAAGAGTTTTCAAAGACCCTTTCAAGTTTGACGTGACTCGCACGCCTCAGCCCGTGCAGATTGGTTTTGGCGCGGGTGGCCCGCATTTTTGTCTTGGCGCAAACCTTGCCCGTCGCGAAATCGCCGTGATGTTCGACGAAATTCGTCGTCGCGCGCCAAACTTGACGATCACCAGCGAACCCGCCTACCTACAAAGCAGTTTCATCAACGGCATCAAGCGCATCAACTGCCGCCTCAACTAAAAACGCAAGTTTTTAATCTGACTAGCTAGTCGAGGGTGGTTGCGGTGTGGGCAAGGGTGAGCGGGCCGTGATTGATCTTCGGCAAAACATATTTGGCGAACAAGTCACATTCTTTGAGGTGCGGGTAACCCGACAAAATGAACGCCGAAACACCTGCATCGGTCAACTCGTTCAACTTGGCCAAAACTTGGTCGGGGTCGCCGACAATCGCGATGCCTGCCCCGCTTCGAGCACGACCAACACCCGTCCATAAATTTTGTTCAATGTAACCCTCGTCGTCCGACGATCCGCGCAACTCGCTTTGTCGATTGACGCCAGTTGATGTCGAGTCAAGTGACTTCGCTCTGATCGCGTCGCCCGTCACCGGGTCGAGTCGCGACAACAATCGCCGTGCCGCTTCGCGCGCCTCGCGCTCGGTTTCGCGCACGATCACATGACTGCGCCAACCAAAACTCATCGGCCGACCATAGCGCTGCGCGCGCTGAGTCAAATCGAGCACGAGAGACGCAATCTTCGCGGTTGTGTCTGGCCACATCAAATAAACATCGGCGCTCGCCGCCGCGCAGTCGCGAGCCGCTTCTGATAATCCACCGAAATAAATTGGCGGACAACCAAAACCTTGACCCGAAATTCGTGGCGGATCAATATGCAGCTGCAAAAACTCGCCCTCTAGATTTATTGATCTACCTTCAAGCAACTCACCGAGCGCAAACAAATATTCTGTGGTGCGACGGTAGCGAGACTCGCTCGAAAGTTGCTCGCCCGGCATCTCTGACGAAATCGCGTTGACCACGAGTCGCGAATTTGAAATTTGTTGCAGTGTCGCTATTTGTCGNNATGCCGAGGCTGTAGCCCGACGGCAACAGCACATTGTCAAAGCCATTCGACTCGGCACGCCGAACGATGTCGCTGCAATGCATCCATGATGATTGCAAACTTTCGTCGGGCACGCCCAAGAACTCGTAGTCGTCGTCGCAAAGCGCGGCGAACCACGCGACCTCAACGCTCGGCCGATTATTGCTCACGCGCTAAATATAGTCAGCGTTCGTCTACCCGTCGCGGTAGACACACTTAACGCCAGGTTAATTACGAGCAAGTACTCGAATGATTACGAGCAGATGCTCGAATAATTACGAACAGCCGCTTGACGAACCGCAGTCACCACAGACATAGCAAGCACCTGCGCGCTGCATGTTTGCCGAACCACAAGACGAGCAAATCATGCCCGTGCCCGCGGCCTTTGTCGCGCCGTGGCTCGGTGGCGACGAATAGGTGCCAGCGTCGATTTGAGCCACAAGATCGCTCGCCGACGGAATCGTCTTCGGGTCGGCGAACACATCTGTGCCTTGCGTTGTTTGAGTGATCGACTCTTCGACACCCGGCAACGTCGGCTGCATGCGTTCTTCGCGGGTATAGATACCCAACTCTGCACGCTCGTCAGTGGTTAGGTATTCAACTGCCAAACGACGGAAGAGATAGTCGACGATCGACGATGCCATGCGGATATCTGGATCATCTGTCATGCCGGCCGGCTCGAACCTCGTGTTGACGAAAGCTTCGATGAACGCACGCATTGGCACGCCGTATTGCAAACCATACGA
>DOHD01000129.1:0-3630 GCA_003535455.1 Acidimicrobium sp. | reverse complement strand
ACCGTCAAGAAAACTTCACCTGGGCGGCCATCTGAATATTCACCGATAGTTGCGAAGCCTTTGCAGTCGGCAACCCTGAACTCGAATGTTCGACCACGACGCGAACGCGGCAGTTTCTCGCGAACCGGTTGATGCACAACCCGCTCGACGATGCGCTCGACAATTTGTGTTGCGGCACCAGAGGCATCGCCACCAGTCGACGAACCTTGTTCACCGTCTTTTTTCATTGTCGATAGCGGCTGGCCGACCTTGCAGTTGTCGCGATAAACAGCGACTGCTTTGACGCCCAATTCCCATGACAGCATGTGCAACTCTTCGATGTCTTCGATCGACGCTTCTTCTGGCATGTTCACGGTCTTCGAGATCGCGCCCGACAAGAACGGCTGGGTAGCACCCATCATTCGCACGTGGCCTTCATAGTGAATCGTGTTGTCGCCCATCGAACAGGCGAAAACCGGCAGGTGCTCAGGTTTCAGATCTGGCGAACCGACGATCGACTTGTTCTCGTCGATATAAGCGACGATGCGATCGACAATCGGCGCTTCGTAACCAAGTTGGTTCAATGCACGTGGCACCGTCTGGTTGACGATCGTCATGTTGCCGCCACCGACAAGTTTTTTGAATTTGACCAGACCAAGGTCTGGCTCGATGCCGGTCGTGTCGCAATCCATCATCAATCCGATTGTGCCCGTCGGTGCCAACACCGAAGCTTGACTGTTGCGCACACCGTATTCTTCGCCGTCACGAACCGCTGCGTCCCACGCGGCCGTAGCGGCATCGACCAAACTCGGCTGCACAACGTCGATGTTGTCGATTTCGAGGTTGGCGTCGCGATGCATGCGCAAAACATTGAGCATGTAGCGCTCGTTCGCCGAAAAACCAGCAAACGGACCCATACGACTTGCGGTGCGCGCACTCGTGGCATACGCGTGACCGGTCATCAACGAAGTCAACGCCGCTGCCCAAGCACGACCACCTGTCGAGTCATATGGCATACCCAGTGCCATCAATAATGCACCCAAGTTTGCATAACCAAGACCGAGTTGACGGAACAAGCGACTGTTCTCGGCAATTTTTTCTGTCGGATAATCTGCGTTACCAACAAGAATTTCTTGCGCGGTGAACATCACTTCGATCGTGTGCATATATGACTCGACATCGAACGTGTCGTCGTCATTGAGATACTTCAACAAGTTGATCGACGCCAAGTTGCACGCCGAGTTGTCGATGTGCATGTATTCGCTGCATGGGTTCGAGCCATTGATGCGACCTGCGGCATGGGCAGTGTGCCATTTGTTGATTGTCGTGTCGAATTGCAAACCAGGGTCGGCGCACTCCCACGAGGCGGTGGCGATTTGGCGCCACAAATCACGGGCACGAATCGTGCGCACGACACGACCATCTTTGACCGCGGTCAAGTTCCAATCGGCGTCGTCTTTGACAGCCTGCATGAATTCGTCGGTTACTCGCACCGAGTTGTTGGCGTTCTGATATTGCACCGAGAACGAGTCTGAACCATCAAGGTCCATGTCGAAGCCGGCGTCGCGCAGCGCGCGAGCCTTTTTTTCTTCGCGCGACTTGCACCAAATGAACTCTTCGATGTCTGGGTGACTTGCATTAAGGATGACCATCTTGGCCGCACGACGAGTTTTGCCGCCCGACTTGATCGTTCCTGCTGATGCGTCGGCGCCGCGCATGAAACTTACGGGGCCAGATGCCGTGCCACCGCCCTTGAGATGTTCGGCGCTGCTTCGAATGTTCGACAGGTTGATGCCCGCACCCGAGCCACCCTTGAAGATTGTTCCTTCTTCTTTGTACCAGTTCAAAATTGCATCCATTGTGTCGTCGACGGCCAAAATGAAACAAGCGCTCGCCTGCTGTGGCACGCCGTTGACACCGATGTTGAACCACACGGGCGAGTTGAACGCCGCACGTTGTGTGATCAAAATGAACTTCAATTCATTGCAGAACGAATCTGCTTCGTCTTGGTCGATGAAGTAACCACACTCGGTGCCCCACTTGGTGATCGTGTCGGCGACGCGATCGACAACTTGACGCATCGAATTTTCGCGCTCTGGCGTGCCAGGTGTGCCACGGAAATATTTTTGCGCGACGATGTTCGTCGCATTCAACGACCACGAAACCGGAAACTCGACACCGAGTTGTTCGAACGCAACGCTGCCGTCTTTCCAGTTTTTTATTTGTGCATCGCGACGCTCCCAGACCACTTGGTCGTATGGGTGAACGCCCGGCGCCGTGAAGTGACGACGGATTCCGATTGACAAACGCTCTGGTGCGAGTGACATATTCTTTTACCTTTACTTTCTGTTCGTAATTAATCTTGATGAATCGTGATAAATCTGTGCTGTTTGCGCATTGCTGTGAGGTGCGGCTGACGCACCACCAGGGTCTCAAAAGAGACCACAAGATGTTGTGCCTAACTGCCCCCCATTGCAGTTACGCCCACAACTGGTAGGTTCAGATTACAGCACTGTTATTTGGCTTTGTCAATCATCTAAAAGCCTTATTTTCTGCCCTTTCCAAAAGCCTCGAAATATATGCCCGAATCATACGGACAATGCCTTGTGGATTGGAAGTGGATAGCCATGTGAATTACGCGAATCTTCTGTGGATTACCTGTGCGCAACGGCCGAGTTATGAAATTCGCGTCACCGTCACCGGAATTCCGTTCAAAACACTGTTGCCCGACAGTGGGTCGATCTCTTTTTCGTCAGTCAAGATATTTGAATTCACTCCTGCTCGCGATGCCGCCACGCGCGTGTTGGTGCCTGGCATCGAATGTCCCCAACCGTGCGGCAAACTCACCACACCAACTCGCACCGATTCGGTAATTTCGACCGGCGCGTCAACACTGCCGACTCGACTCGTCACGCGCACTTTTGTTTGGCCTTCAACACCCAATCTTGCTGCGTCGTTCGGATGAATCTGCAGAGTGCAACGGTCTTTGCCCTTCACGAGAACCTCGATGTTGTGCATCCACGAATTGTTCGAGCGCAAATGCCGTCGCCCGACGAGCGTGAGTTGAGAGTCATCAAAATTCACCGAAAGCAATTTGGTCAATCGAGATAAATCGTCGAGCAAAAGCTGAGGTGCAAGTTCAACTTTGCCCGACGGTGTACGCAAGACTTCGGGCAATCGCGGTTCAAGTGCGCCGAAGTCGATGCCATGTGGCGACGCAATCAATCGGTCGAGCGTCAACCCGTCGGGCGCTGCACCAAAACCATCACCAAACGGACCAGTGCGCAACATGAAATCAAGAATTCGATCCGGTCCGCGGCGACCCGATCGCGTCAACTCGTCGATCAACTGTTGATCATCTCTGCCAAACACATTCGAGGATGAATCTTTCGTTGCGCTTCGCACGACACTCGCGATCGCCATGTCATCGATCACCGCGACATCGGCATCGGCGCCCATCCCCGAGACAATTGCCGAAAGTTTCGCCAAAATTTGCCACTCGTCTAGTTGATCTTGCGCAATCGGCAACACCGGCTCGCTGTAGTTGGCCACATTTCGAACACCAAATGTCAACAGCGCCAAGTCATAGTGACTGCGCTGCAATTGAGATGGTGGTGGCAAAATAACGTCTGCAAATTTCGAAGTTTCATT
>DOHD01000179.1:11284-14678 GCA_003535455.1 Acidimicrobium sp. | reverse complement strand
GCTTTCAGACTTTACGCAAGACGATTTTTCAAGACCCGGATAGTTTCTTCAAACACTTTGCCGACTTCACCGAAGAGCAAGCGCTCGCGCTCGCCCACGAAATTTGGACGAGCATCAACGGCAAAAATCTGAAGGAGAATATCGAGCCGACACGTGCACGAGCGTCACTCGTGCTGCACAAGGGTGCCGACCACAAAGTTGATGCGGTGCACTTGCGCAAACTCTGAGCAGGTGANNAAACACTTTGCCGATTTCACCGAAGAACAAGCGCTAGCTTTGGCCCACGAGATTTGGGTGAGCATCAACGGCAAGAATTTGAAAGAGAACATCGAGCCGACACGAGCCCGAGCATCTCTGGTTCTGCACAAAGGTGCCGATCACAAAGTCGACGCAGTTCACCTGCGATGCGCCGAAAAAAAGTTAGCGGTGTAGAGAATTTAGATAGTTGTAGACGGTGATGCGCGAGACGCCCATCGAGTCGGCGACATCTTCAACTGCGCGACGCAAGGTGAATGCACCGCGCTCGTCGAGCAAACGAATTGCGCGTTGTTTGGCCGTGCGCGACAAGTCGGGAAGTTTGGCGCCGAGTTCTCGCTCGACCGAGTCGATCATGCGTTCGAGTGCGCCGTGTAACGCAGGAAGACGAACACCCGCCACGACCACACCATCAACTTCAAGCGGCACATCGCTCGGCTTGACGGCATCGGCATCGACGAGAGTGGCGCCAATCGCCGCAAGCAACGGCTCGATTGCTTTTATCAGCGGATCTTGTCGGGTGGCTTTCATGAATCGAATCGCGACACAGAAACATTGACGAAAGTTGCACCATTGCCATAAGCAACACGCAATAAATCGGCGACCACAATTGGCAAAGTTTCGGCATCGACGCTGAACAACGAACCAAACGGACCAAAGTCGACGGCGATGCCGTGCGCTTCGACTGCCGCTACGGCCGAGGTGACATGCGGACCTGGGTCGCCTTCGACAAATGGCTCAATCGTGAATTCGACTGTCAACATACGAATCAATATACACACGACAGCCAACGGCAATTAGGGCGATATCGGATAATGGTGTCGTGTCGGGCTAAGTTTTTGTCAAGCGTGAACTGAACGTACGCCGAGTGCGAGCCGAGCCATCGCCGAGCGTACGCTTGAGGCATGGCAAAAGCGATGTCAAACAAACCCGTCTCGGCGGCTCAAGAAAAACATGGTGCAGCAGCCTCGTTGAAAGACGAAGTTGGCGGTCTGATGAAAACCACGGTCGCCTTGCGACGCGATCTGCACAAGTGGCCCGAGATCGGCAACACGTTGCCAAAAACTCGCGAGCGAGTTTTGACTGCGCTTGAAGGTTTGCCGCTCGACATCAAACTTCATGAAACAACAAGCGGCATCGCCGCGATGTTGACCGGCGACAAGCCCGGCCCAACCGTGATGTTGCGTGGCGATATGGATGCATTGCCGATGCCCGAAGACACGGGCCTCGACTTTGCATCGCAGACAGACGGCTGTATGCACGCCTGTGGTCACGACACGCACACGTCAATGTTGGTTAGCGCCGCCAAACTGCTCAGCGATCGCCGCGGCGAAATACCCGGTCGCGTGTTGTTTATGTTTCAACCTGGCGAAGAGGGTTATCACGGCGCGAAATTCATGCTCGACGAAGGTTTGCTCGATGTAGCGAAAAACAAAGACGGCAGCGAATCGCCCATAACTGCGGCATACGCGTTGCACATCACATCTTCGTTGCCCGCAGGCATCGTCGGCACTCGCAGCGGCCCGTTGATGGCGTCAAGCGATGTCGTATCGATAAAGATCACGGGCAAGGGTGGTCACGCATCAGAGCCGTTTCGAACTCTCGACCCGATTCCGGTGGCGTGCGAAATTGTGCAGGCATTGCAGATGATGATCACGCGTCGAATCGAAACTTTTGATCCGGCGGTTGTGACGATCACGAAACTTGTCGCCGGCACGACCACAAACGTCATCCCTGAATCGGCGCTCATCGAAGGCACAATTCGTGCGGTGAGCGAAAAGACCCGCAACAAGGTGCACGATTCGATTCGCCGGGTTGCCGAAGGCATCGCCGCCGCATACGAAATGCAAGCCGTGGTCGAAATAAGAATCGGCTACCCCGTGACGGTCAACGATGCACCAAGCACCGACTTTGCACTCGAAGTTGCCGAGTCGATTCTCGGCGAAGGCAAAGCCGTGCGCATGCCCTCGCCGGTGATGGGCGCCGAAGACTTCAGTTATGTTCTCAACAAAATTCCGGGGGCGATGGTGTTTCTTGGTGGCACACCAGAGGGCGTAAACCCGGCAACTGCCGCACCGAACCATTCGAATCGTGTGATGTTCGAAGAATCGGCGATGGCTCACGGCGTGGCGCTTTATGCATCGCTGGCATTGCGCACACTCGGCGTAACGCTGAACTAAACGATGCGCCCACTTGAAGGGGTTCGAGTTCTCGACTTTACGCGAGTGCTTTCTGGTCCGCATGCAACACGAATGCTTTGCGACCTTGGTGCCGATGTCATCAAAGTCGAACAGCCAACGGGAGACCTGACTAGATTTTCGAGCCCGCGCATCAACTCGAATTCGACATATTTCATTCAGCAAAATGTGGGCAAACGAAATATCTCTCTCGATTTGACCAAACCCGAGGCGGTTGAGTTGATCAAACAATTGGTCGAAAAATGCGATGTCGTGATCGAAAACTTTCGACCAGGTGTGATGCAACGACTTGGTCTCGATCAAAAAACTTTGCGCGCAAAAAATACACGGCTGATCTATGCATCGATCACCGGTTATGGCAACACTGGCCCATGGGTCGACCGTCGCGCGTTTGCCCCGGTTATCAACGCCGAAATGGGTTTAACAAAGCGCCAAGGTGACGCTCGTGGTGGCGACTACGCCAACGACCCGTTTAGCCACGCCGATGTCTACACGGCGATCGAATGCGCGAGCGCGATTTTGGCGGCGCTGTTTGCCCGCGAACGAACTGGCGAAGGCCAATACATCGATCTGTCGATGGCACAGACGTTGCTCTATGTCAACGAACATGCCCACGACGACTTGTGGGATCAACCTGTCTCGCCCGATTCAATTCGCTCGTTTCGCCCCGAAGATTATGCCGTACTGACAACAAGCGACGGCGTAACTTCGGTCGTCAGCGGTCACCCGGCCGAGCGCGGCACGTTCGACTTTTTCGTCGCGGCGATGCAGCAACCAGAACTGCTTGACGACCCGAGATTCTCAACCGTCGCGTTGCGCGTTGCCAATCTTGATGCGCTGATGCAACTAATCAAGACTTGGGCATCGACAATCAACTCGGTCGACGAACTTGAAAAAATACTCGCTAAAAATAAATTGGCAATGGGTCGACTGCGCTCGGT
>DOHD01000179.1:9901-11130 GCA_003535455.1 Acidimicrobium sp. | reverse complement strand
CCAGATCAAATAAAAGACCTTCACGAACGAAAAATTCTCGTACAACGACTCGCCAACAAATAAGAATTTGGTCAACGGCCCGAGTGGCCAAAGCCACCACCGCGATCGTCACCGTCGAGTTCGTCGACAACGTGCCAACTCGTCGCCACCACTTCTTGAATTATCAACTGCGCGATGCGATCGCCGCGCCTCACTTGATAATCATTAGTGGGGTCTGTGTTGATCATGATCACCTGCAATTCACCGCGATAGCCACTGTCGATGATGCCCGGCGTATTGACAAGTGAAATGCCATGTTTCAATGCGAGCCCACTGCGCGGCACAACTTGTCCGAAAAAACCAACTGGTATCGCCACGGCAATGCCCGTCGCCACCAACACTCGCCCACCACGCGCCGGCAACAACGCATCGACGCGTGCATACAAATCAATGCCAGCATCGCCCGCATGCGCAGGTGCGGGCAACGGCAAATCTTGATCGAGCCGTTTGACGGGCACGATCGTCGGCTGGCGTGGCGTGTTGCCGACATTTGAATTTGTCACGCCTAAGACGATAGAGCCAACTAGACCCAGCGCCGAGTTCGCACCAAAATGCAGTGTCGGGGTCGAAAACTAATAGATTGCTTGGCGTGCTTGTGTGGATGGATCTTGAGATGACCGGGCTCGACCCCGCGACCGAAGTAATCGTCGAAATCGCCACGTTGATCACCGACGATGAGTTAAACATTGTTGCCGAAGGGCCAGATGTGGTGATCAATCAACCAGAGGCCGTGCTCGCCAAGATGGACCCTTTCGTCGTCGAGATGCACACGACATCGGGTTTGCTGACGGCGATTCGCGCGTCAACTGTGACTCTTGAACAAGCCGGCACAGCCACGATTGAATTCATCAAACAACACATCGCCGAACCACGAACCATTCCGCTGTGCGGAAATTCGATCGGCACCGACCGCAGGTTCTTGGCGAAATATCTGCCAGAAATTGAAAACTTTTTGCACTACCGCAGCGTCGATGTTTCGACAATCAAAGAACTAGTAAAACGTTGGTATCCAGGTATCGAGATTTCGCGACCGACAAAAAGTGGCGCACATCGCGCCTTAGACGACGTGCGCGAAAGCATTCGCGAATTGAAGTTTTATCGCGAAAAAATATTTATCGAAAAAACAATCACCCCAAAATAAGTTCGGTGACCGCAGCGACCGAGTTGTCGCTAAGCACATGTCGCAAAGC
>DOHD01000179.1:9668-9857 GCA_003535455.1 Acidimicrobium sp. | reverse complement strand
CAACGGTGCTCGTTGACCAGAATTGGCGCCAAGATACTCTTCGAGAACTTCCCAATAGGCGGCGTTGTTGAGGTGACCAACTGCATCCATGTCGCTAAAACGAATCGGCCAATCTTGCGAAATTGCGTTGTGGCTCGTCAGTTCGGGCAGAGATCTGCCAATTTCTAGTCGCGACGAAATTTTTCGGCC
>DOHD01000179.1:5102-9589 GCA_003535455.1 Acidimicrobium sp. | reverse complement strand
CGCCATTACATTTGATTTGCGTGCGACGTTCTGCCCAGTGCGAACCAAGCGCACCGCACCAGGTGGTCAGTTCGACTTGGTCTAAATATTTTGGAAAACTCGTCACCCACATCTGGGTGCGACGCACCACCCACGCGTGCGGTTCGTCGTAGCCCCCATCGAGTGAATCGTCGGTGGCGACATCTTGCAAATACCTGGCAACGGCGTCTAATCGCAAGCGACCTTTTGGCGTCACGTCACCGAGGCGCACTTTACGGGTAGTCGAAAATTTGCGTCCCGCTTCGGGTAGTGGGCTCGGCGAACCGTATTTAGAGTTGCCCCCGTTGATGCTGACGGTCATGCTGAAACCCTAGCCAGTATTGGCTCAAATGGCTTTATAGGGGCTTGTCAAAGAAGCCAAAATTAAATCACTTGGAATCGCCCGACAAACATGGTTGCATAGATGTTTCATGTTCACCACGATTTTGAATCCATCGGCACTAGCCAGCGGCAATGCGCTCAACGTCCGCGTCATCAATGCGCGCGCGTTCAAATCGTGCGCGGCGAAATTTATCAATTTCGCCACCAAATCAAGCAAGTCACGCTGGTTTGGCACGACGAAAAGTTTCGTTGATTATTCGACCAAACCATTGGCCCGACATCTCGAGGGGCTTACGACGTAAATAGATTTCACGTCGGAGAGATCCACGAGACCGTCGGGTGAAAACCCGGCGGTCTTTTTGTTTTTCCGGCGTGAAGCCAAATTGGCTAAACAACCAACAACCAACCAGCAACGACAAACGAAAGGAAGAAAGATGACACTGTTAGACACACAAATCACCGATTACCAGGCGAGCGAAAACTTTAAACTGGCAATCGACAACAACCCTGAATTCGTGTTGTCAGCGATGCGTTGCAACGACGGCAACGGAACGCTGTCGTATCTTTTCTTTTCTGAAGAATTCGTCGACATGGCACGCGCCAAAGCGATCTGTGCACGATGCACCAGCAAGGCTGAATGCCTAGCGGGCGCACTTGCACGAAGTGAACCTTGGGGCGTCTGGGGCGGCGAACTAATCGAAGAAGGTCGAATTCGCACGACCAAGCGACCTCGCGGTCGACCCGTAACTAAGTCTGATGCGGTGTTAACAATCACCGAGGTGCCTCTCCCCGAGCACTGGGTTGCTTAACTGCGCTAAACATGCGCGTTCTGGTGGGTGCCAAAAGCAGTCGGTAGTCTGCTTTCGTGCCTGCCAGAACGCGACTTGCTAAACAAGCACTAATAATTTTTGCAGTTCTTTTTTCAGCATTCATCTTCGTGCGGGCAACCAACGACACCGAGACGCCAAGTTACGAATTGACAAATTCTGTAGATCTGACTGCGGGCGAAATCGCAACAAACAGTAGGTTGATTGGCCAAAAGTTGCCAGATCTCGCACTTACCAGCACGAATGGCGAAACCGTCTCGATTTCAAATCTCTTCGGCAAACCGATGATCGTCAATGTTTGGTATTCGACCTGCGAACCTTGTCGCCGTGAAATGCCAGTGCTTGCCAGCGCCGCAGACCGATATTTAAACAAGGTGCGCTTTGTCGGCATCAACATCAAAGACTCGGCAAACGTCGCCAAAGAATTCGCCGACACTTATGGCGTCAAATTTGATCTTCTGCTCGATACGAACGGACAATTCATCACGACCCTCGGCATCGCAACCGCACCCATGACTTTGGCCGTTAGCGCGCAGGGCCAAGTAATCGGTCAAGTTGCCGGCGAAATCAGTGCAGAAAAACTCGACGAACTCGTGAAAGAGTTGTTGAAGTGATTATCGCTCTTGAAGGCAACTTTGCCTATTCGTTCATTTTGGGCGTTCTAGCGGCCGTCAACCCTTGCGGTTTTGTTTTGCTGCCGACATATTTGATTTTCTTTTTGGGCACCAAAGAAGAAGAAAATTTGCCGAGCAGCGAACGACTTCGACGCGCGCTCGTCGTCAGTTCAGGAATCTCGATCGGCTTTCTCGGCGTTTTCTTTGTCATCGGTGTGATCTCACGTTTGTTCACCCAATGGATTGAGCTGAACGCCAAATACGCATCGCTCGCGATCGGTTTGATTCTTGTCGTCGGCGGCGCACGCATGTTGACCGGCTGGACGCCGAAATTCGCCACACCACAAATGGGCGGTGCACAAACAAAAACATTTCGTGCAACCATTATTTATGGCGTCGCCTATGCGATTGCATCAATTGGTTGCACAATTGGTTTTCTTACAACCGCGGTTTTTGGTTCGATCGCGCTCAACGGTTTTGTTTCAGGTGTCGTCAGCATCTTGCTTTATGGCGCAGGCATGGCGATGTTGGTCGCGGCACTGACCGTGAGTTTGGCATTTGCCAAGACCGGCATCGTCACGATCATCAAGAATCGACTACAAATAATCCAACGGCTCGGCGCGATTTTGGTGACCCTGACCGGCGTCTACTTGTTGTTTTATTGGTATGCGGCGATCAGCGAAAAACGCTCGGCGAGTTTTGTCGCGCGCATTGAACGCGGTCAAACAAGAGTCGCCTCATTTTTGCAACAACAAGGCGCATATCGCTTGGCGGTTGTGCTGACAATCGTTTTGGTCGTAGCGATAATCTCGACCAGACGCAAGACGAGGTCGCCGTCATGATGTTCGCCAAGTTGCTGGCGCATCCAGAAGTGCAAGAGGTTGTCGAGTTACGCAACAAATTTGGGTTCATGGCCTATCACGGTGGTGGGCTCGAGCACCTCACCGATGTAATCGCCCAGAGTGCCGCCGAGAAATCTGGCGCCTCTTATTATGGTGTGCATCAACCTCGTGGCCTCAAGTGGCACGTGCCGTCTCACGAAGTTTCGCCAAAGTTTTCGAACTCGTTAAAAAGTTTTATCGACCATGTCGATGTCGTAATTACAGTTCACGGCTTTGGTCGGGATGGTTTTTTCACTTCTTTGCTGCTCGGCGGTAGAAACCGACATCTCGCCGGTCACTTGTCGACGCATCTCAAACAAGCGCTACCGAGTTATGAAATTTGCGACGATCTCGAGACGATTCCGGTTGATTTGCGCGGCCTGCATGACGACAACCCGGTCAATTTGCCTCGCCTTGGTGGCGTACAAGTCGAACTGCCGCCTCGAGTGCGCGGTGTGGGTAGATTCTGGAAAGACTGGCAAGGCGATGGTCTCACACCACATACAGAATCATTAATTGAAGCATTGGTTACCACAGCGAAAAACTGGCCGCTTACCAAATAAATATTTACGGCGCGAGGCGTTGAATCTGCCACTGTTTGGTGGCGTGATTCAAATCGTAAACAAACCGATCGTGCAGTCGACTCGGTCGCCCCTGCCAAAACTCGATTGATGACGGCACCAAACACCAACCACCCCAACTCGCCGGTCGAGGCACGTCTGAATTTTCGAATTTGGCGCGAAACTCGGCGACCCGAGCCTCGATGATTGTGCGGTCGGCGATCGGTTGCGATTGTGGTGACGCCCACGCGCCAATCTGTGACTCGCGGGGTCGTGATGCAAAGTACTCGTCACTCTCGCTGTCTGAAATTTTTTGCACCGTGCCACGCACTCGCACTTGACGATGCAAATCGAGCCACGCAAACACCGCACTGGCAACCGGGCTGACAGCCAATTGACGGCTCTTTGCCGACTCGTAATTTGTATAAAAAACAAAACCTCTGGCGTCAACTGCACGCGCCAAAACTACGCGAGAATCTGGTGCCGAGTTTTGGTCGATAGTTGCAATCGTCATCGCATTTGGTTCGGCGACACCAGCACTTGCGGCTTGCTCATACCAGGCGTGCCATTGGGCAATCGGGTCTGAATCTAGATCTGTACGCTCAAGACCAGCGGTCTCATATTGCACGCGCCGATCGCGCAAACTCATGACTTGGCTTGAGAACTAGTTGAAATTACTTTTGCACCACGCATATATGGTTGCAATACTTCGGGTATCGCAACCGAACCATCAGCTTGACGACAGTTCTCGAGAATCGCCGCCCAAACTCTTGGCACAGCAAGTGCCGACGCATTGAGGGTGTGTGCGATTTCGCTGCCTTTCGCGCCGGCGTTCTTGAAACGAATATCTGCTCGTCGCGCTTGATAGTCGCTGAACCAACTGATCGAACTGACTTCAAGCCACTGATCACAACCTGGTGCATAAACTTCGACATCAAAACTGCGATGATGCGACTGACCGAGGTCGCCGGTGCAAATCTCGAGCACCCGATACGGCAAGCCAAGCGACGCAATCGTCGCCTCTACTCGATTGGTCAGTTCAACGAGCATGTCGGGTGCTTGCTGTGGTGTCGTCACCGCAAGAATTTCGACTTTGTCGAACTCGTGCGTGCGCAACATGCCACGCGTGTCGCGGCCCGCCGAACCCGCCTCACGACGAAAACACGAAGTATGCGCCATGTAGCGCAACGGCAATTCTTCGGCTTTGAGCGTTTCGCCCGCATGCAAACTTGTCAGCGGAACCTC
>DOHD01000179.1:2184-5031 GCA_003535455.1 Acidimicrobium sp. | reverse complement strand
TCGGCGTTGCGGTCGAGTGCAAGTTGACATAATGCCCGCGCCATTGTTGCGCCTAGTCCACGCTGCATGGTGAACATCGAGCCACTAATTTTTGTCGCCCGTTCATTGTCAAGAATGCCCAAAGCTTTGCCGGTCTCCCAATGGGGCACTCGTTGATGGTCGGCGAATTTCGCCGGCATCTGCAATGGGCCTTTGACAACTTTGTTGTCTTTGTCGTTGTTGCCGTCGCTAACTTGCGCATGCGGAATGTTCGGCACGCGCAACAAAACCTCGCGCAGTGCCGCACCAACCTGATCGAATTCGCTGGCCAACACTTTTTCAGATTCGCCCAACTCACGGCTGTGTTGCATGAGTTTTTCGGCGCCTGCATCATCTTTTGCTCGCCGAGCAGTCGCCACATCTTTTGAAATGCTGTTGATTTGTGCCCGATTGGCGTCGCGCTCGACTGTGATGTCGCGCAATCTGGCATCAAGTCGCTGGGCATGCTCGAGTTCTTCGAGCAACGCCGGTTTGGCGCGACGAGCCATCGCCGCCTTCACGGCATCTGGCTCTGATCGCAAAAGACGGACATCAATCACACAGTCAGATTAGCCGTTAGATGTCGGCGAAGTCCTGTGAATTGCGTACTGTAATGATGGTGAATATCTCGAGTCAGTCAAACAAAGTCGCAATCAGTGTGCGTGATCTTGTCGTTGACTACAAACAGGTGCGTGCAGTCAACAAAATTTCGTTCGATGCCAAGGCAGGTGAGGTAACCGTGGTAATCGGCCCGAATGGCGCGGGCAAAACAAGCACGATCGAGGTCTGCAGCGGCGTGCGCACGGCGACGAGCGGCAATGTCAGCGTGCTTGGACTTGACCCACAAAAGAATCGCACCCAACTAAACAAGCAGATCGGCGTGATGTTGCAAGACGGCGGGGTCTATCCGAGTGCACGTGTTAGTGAAGTCGTCGACCACTACTGCAATCTTTATGACAACCGCATGACTGCCAACGAGTTGCTCGAGGCAGTCGACCTAACAAGACAAAAGAAGACAACTTGGCGCAAACTCTCAGGCGGTGAAAAGCAACGATTGTCATTGGCGCTTGCTCTAGCCGCCAAACCAGGGGTTGCTTTTTTGGACGAACCCACTTCAGGTGTCGACATTTTTGGTCGCGACTTGATTCGAGGCATCGTACGGCAACTTGCCGCCGATGGGTGTGCAGTGATCATGGCGACTCATGAACTCGACGAAGCGCAACGAGTAGCCGACCATGTATTGATGTTTCAACAAGGCAATCTGATCGCCAACGCACCGTTGGGTGAATTGCGCGCCGCAAACGGCGAACTTCAAACACTTGAGGATATTTTTCGAAGCCTTACAGGTGGCAAAGTGCGATGAAAATATTTCGATCACAACTTCGCCAAGNNCAAGATCGACTTTTTGATGCCGGGCATCTTGTGCCTGGCTGTGATTTCAACCGCGATGGTCAGCCTTGGCATCGCCACCGGTTTTGAACGCAGTTATGGCGTGTTGCGACGACTCGGCACGACACCACTCGGCACACGTCGATTGGTGATGGCCAAAGTCTCGGCAATTTTCATCATTGAAATCGCCCAGTTGGCGCTGTTGATTTTTGTCGGGCAATTATTGGGTTGGAACCCCGAGCGCGTGAACTTGTTGCAAGTGCTCGCATTTTTGTTTGTCGGCACGAGTTGTTTTTCTGGCATTGGTTTGACCCTCGCAGGTCGACTTCGTGCCGAAGTCAATTTGGCCGCACAAAACGGTTTATATCTCGCTCTGCTGCTATTGGGCGGTGTTCTCGTGTCAAATGATGAATTGCCGAACAGCCTCGGCAACATTGCAAAAGTCTTGCCCAGTTCTTTGCTAAGCAATTTGTTGCGGGCTTCGTTCAACGACAACACCGTCGCGCCGGCTGACGTTGCTTTTCTCAGCGGCTGGGCGGTTGCCGCATGTACGTGCGCCGTGTTTAGTTTTAGGTGGTCAGACTAACTTTTGATGTTTGGTTCTTTTGCTGGTGCGACGCGACCAAAAGCATCGGTGACATCTTGATACGTCAAGACATCAGACGAAGAATCTTTTTTATACGACTGTTCGGCGGCAAAACCGGCACTGAAGCGTTTGAAAAACAAAAACACGACGATCGACCATAGAAACACTGCGCCGCCCGTCTTCATGATGGCGCCAGCAATTTGTTGATCTGTCGTCACCGAAAGCCCCCACACTCGCACGGGGATGTCGTAATGCTTGTAGACGGCACCTTCGGCAAATGTCAGCCAAGCCGCCGGCACCGTTGGCACAACCGACATCAAAAACAAATAAATCATCTTTCCGCCAGGTTGCAACTGTCGCTGAATATCTGGTCCGCAAATCGGCAGCCAGACGAGCAACGCCGTCACGACCAGCAAAATATGCAACGAATAATGCAATAGGCCATTGGTCACGCTTTGATTAACGAGTGCCGGAATGTGTGTCACCATCACCACCACGTTGAACGCCACACCCGCGACGACGGGCTTTGCCAGCCAGTTGATTGCACTTCGCGCTTTGCCCGAGCCAAAAACCGCGTCGAACATCCATTTTGGAATCGCCAACAGCATTAGTGGCGGCATGAAGTATGAGAGCACCATGTGCTGAAACATATGCATCGAATACAAATATTCTTCAGACAAATCGTGCACGGGCCAATCAGAACCGAGCCAAAGCAACAAAATCGCCGCGATAAAAGCGTTGCGTTGCTTAGTAGTGATGACGGGGCCCGTCTTGACCACCACCGGTCCGATAACGCGCACAGCGTAAACATAAGCACCAAGCACGAAGGCGACCAACAGCCATACTTCGGGGTG
>DOHD01000179.1:0-2114 GCA_003535455.1 Acidimicrobium sp. | reverse complement strand
GCATAAACACCGATCGCCAAAATAAGCCCGGCGTAAAACAAGAAACTGAAAATCTTGTTGTCAAATTTCAAGTGCATGAAATAGCTAACAACCATCACGAACTTGATTGCCATCATGATCAACAACGCCGGCAAGAACAGCACGCCAAAATTGACATAATAAGTTGAAACTTCAAGACCCGTGATTGTGGCCAAAATTATCGCGATGCGAATGTAGCCAGCATCGCTCATACCGTGCTGTTCTTGATGTGCTGAGTTCGCCGTATTTGTAGTCATGATCAAACCGGAATCAGATAGACGAGGGTGAAGATGATGATCCAAACTATGTCGACGAAGTGCCAATAGAGGCCGATCATTTCGACGACTTCGGCTTTTTTGCCCGGCACCGAACTGCGCTTCAAGATGCCGACCAATGACATCAACATGATGATGCCGACTGTTACGTGCACGCCGTGAAAACCAGTCAAAGTGTAAAAACTCGAGCCAAACAGACTCGTTGAAAAGCCCAAACCTTCTTTGTAAAAAGCCGTGAACTCATAAACTTGACCACCAACAAAAGTTGCGCCGAGCAGAGCCGTAACCGTGAGCCAGAGATTGGTTTTGCGATCGTCATCTTTGTGGGCTGCACTTACCGCCAAAACCATCGTCAACGAACTCATCAACAACACGAAGCTACTGACCGATGTAAATGGAATATCAAAAACCTGTGAGGGTCGCGGACCACCTGCGACACGACCGCGATAAAGCATGTAGGTCGAAATGAGACCGCCGAACAACAGGCATTCTGAGCCGAGAAACGCCCACATCCCGAGTTTGACGTTCGAGATGCCAGTGCTGCTGGCATGACCGTGTGCTGTATCAGTCATGATTCGCCGCCACCTTGTCTAAACCACTGCCTGGGGTGTTGCTCTCAAAATCAGAATCTGGTGCGGTGCTTGATTCGAGTGCCCAGCCATATGCGGCGAACAAAACGATGACGCCACCAACAACTGAAATTAGATGCGAATAAATCAAACCGAACGTGATCACGGGCAAACCAAAGGCCAGCACGATCGGCCAATACGACGGTGAGGGCATATGAATGTGCTTGTCGGCATTGCGTTCTTGTTCGGCCATGATCTCTTCGGCGGTTCGCACCTGGGTCATCGTATGAGTCGTGGCATCTTCTTCATATTTCTGGTGGAAGAAATCGTCGAGATGATGCACCGTTGGAATGACATCAAAATTATGTTCTTTTGGTGGGTTCGTCGTCATCCACTCGAGACTGCGGGCATTCCACGGGTCGAGCGGTGCCTTTGCCGGGTTGCGGTAGGTCACCAAAACATTGATCAAGAACATCAAAATGCCGAGCGACAGAACGAAAGAGCCGATCGATGCGACTAAGTTCCAGAAGGCGAGGTTAAAGAATCCTTCGCCAGCGCGAGCCTCAGTCCATTGATACATGCGGCGTGGTTGGCCCTGGAGACCGAGAATGTGCATCGGACCGAATGTCAGATTGAGACCAATGACCATCAACCAGAAGTTCCATGAGCCGATTTTTTCGTTCAACATCTTGCCGAAAACTTTTGGCCACCAATAATAAAAGCCCGAGAAGATGCCCAACACGGCGCCCCCGAACAACACGTAATGAAAGTGCGCAACTATATAATAGGTATCTGTCTGTTGAGTGTCAGATGGTGCAACCGCATGGGTAACACCCGACAAGCCACCGACGGTGAACAATACGATCAAGCCGATCGCGAATTTCATCGAGGTGGTGAACCACAATTTGCCGCCCCACATCGTGAGTGTCCAGTTGATGATT
Organism: Acidimicrobium sp.; assembly: GCA_003535455.1. Classification (GTDB taxonomy): domain Bacteria; phylum Actinomycetota; class Acidimicrobiia; order Acidimicrobiales; family Ilumatobacteraceae; genus BACL27. The sequence goes on along the minus strand of DOHD01000179.1, from coordinate 311 downwards.
TTTACGCCAGTCGGCACGGCGATCGCCATTGTTGTCAATGAGAATACGGCCACCGAAACCGGCCCGAGACCCGACGCAAACATATGGTGAGCCCAAACTCCCCAGCCGACAAAACCAATAGCCGCACCAGAGAACACAACAAACGGATAACCGAACAACGGTTTTCGCGAAAACACCGGCAAAACTTCAGAAACAATACCGAACGAAGGCAAAATCAAAATGTAAACCTCTGGATGACCGAAAATCCAGAACAAATGTTGCCACAACAGCGGATCAGCACCGGCGGCAACATCGAAAAATCTCGCGCCAAA
>DOHD01000013.1:4532-11009 GCA_003535455.1 Acidimicrobium sp. | reverse complement strand
TTGAGAAGGTGTTCGTCAACAAACGGACCTTTTTTAAGACTGCGTGACATTTGATTAACCTCGTGACTTTCCTGATCGGCGACGACGAACAATCATCTGCTGAGATGACTTGTTCTTGTCGCGAGTACGACGCTCTGGCTTACCCCAAGGCGAAACAGGTGGACGACCACCAGAAGTTTTGCCTTCGCCACCACCGAGTGGGTGGTCGACTGGGTTCATTACAACACCACGAGATTGCGGACGAACACCCTTCCAACGATTTCGACCGGCTTTACCAATTTTGATCTGCTCGTGCTCTGAGTTGCCGATTTCGCCGACAGTCGCTCGGCAATCAATTGGGATACGACGCATTTCGCTCGAAGGCATGCGCAATGTTGCATATTGTCCTTCTTTGGCAACTAGTTGCACCGCCATGCCGGCTGAACGTGCGATCTTGCCACCCTGACCCGGACGCATCTCAATGTTGTGAACAGTTGTACCAACTGGCATGTAACGAAGTGGCAAGGCATTGCCAACAATGATGTCTGCCTTAGGTCCACTTTCGACTTTTGCGCCAACTTCTAATCCCTTAGGCGCAAGAATGTATGACTTCGTGCCGTCTGCGTAGTGCAACAAAGCAATTCGGCATGTGCGATTCGGGTCATATTCGATTGCTGCAACTTTTGCTACACAATCGTCTTTGCCGCGCTTGAAGTCGACCATGCGATACTGCTGCTTATGGCCACCACCTTGGTGACGCGATGTGATTCGACCTGCCGAGTTACGACCACCGCGAGATGGCTTCGGTGACAACAACGATTTTTCTGGAGTCATCTTGGTGATCTCGCTGAAATCTGAAACTGTTTGAAAGCGGCGACCTGGGCTGGTCGGGCGGCGTTTGCGAATTGGCATCTTTAGTCGTCCTTTGTCTAGTTCTCAAACAACGGGATCTGATTGCCCGCTTCTAGTGTGACAAGAGCATGCTTCGAGCCGTCGCGAACACCGATGCGATTGGTGCCACGAGTGATTCGACGCTTGCCAAGTCGGTTGATCGTGTTGACGCGCCGAACTTTCACGCCCCAAATTGATTGCACTGCGTCGCGAATTTCTGGCTTTGTCGCCAATGGATGTACTTCGAAAGTGTAGGTGCCTTTGTCGATCAACGAATAGCTTTTTTCGCTGACTACTGGTCGCAGAATAATGTCGCGTGGGTCTTTCACTTTGCGGCCTCCATTGTCGGCAGGCTCGCCTTGGTAAAGACGACCCAGTCGTTGCACAAAATGTCGTAGGCGTTAAGTTCGCCGGTGCTCAACACTTGAACGTTTTTCAAATTTCTGAAACTCTTCCAGGCGGCTTCGTCTTTACGCTCAAGCACGAGCAGCACGCGCTCGTTGACTCCGAGGCTCTTCAAGGCTGCTGTGGCTGATTTCGTGCTTGGTTCTGAGAAGCCCCACTCTTCGACAACCACAACTTTGTTCTCGCTCATGCGGTCTGAAAGCGCCGAGCGCAACGCAAGTTGCACCATTTTCTTCGGTGTTCGTTGCGAATATTTGCGCGGCTTTGGTCCAAGGGCAACTGCACCACCGCTGAAATGCGGTGCACGAATTGAACCTTGACGAGCATTACCAGTGCCTTTTTGTTTGAACGGCTTCTTGCCACCACCGCTAACTTCGGCACGTCCTTTGGTGCTCTGCGTACCCGAACGACGATGAGCAAGTTGAGCAACTACAACTTGGTGCATAACAGGAATGTTTGGCGTGATACCGAACACCGAGTCTGCTACTTCAACGGATGCAGCTTTTTTACCGGCGGCGTTTTTCATTTCAATCTTTGCCATGGCTACTCCTTGGTCGCGCCCTTGACGGCGTTGCGAATGATCACGACGCCACCGTTTGGACCAGGGACCGAACCCTTGACGAGCAACAAATTGCGCTCAAGATCTGCTTGCACAACTTCAAGATTCAGCGTCGTCACTTGTTGATGTCCCATGTGGCCCGACATTCGCAAACCTTTGAAAACGCGACCCGGAAATGTGCAAGAACCGATAGAGCCAGGTGCTCGGTGATGCTTGTGGTTACCGTGACTCGCGCCTTGTCCATTGAAGTTATGGCGCTTCATCGTGCCGGCAAAACCTTTACCGCGACTTACAGCCGTTACGTCAACTCGCTCGCCAACTGAGAGCGTGTCAACTTTAATTTCTTGACCGATTTCGAAACCATCTACTGAATCAAGACGCAACTCGACAAGACGACGACCTGCCGCCACGTTTCGCACGCCACTCTTCGGGGCAAAATGTCCGGCTTCTGCTTTGTTCATTTTCTTCACATCGCGCTGTCCGTAAGTGACTTGCAATGCCGTGTAGCCATCAGTCAAACCTGTTTTGACCTGCACAATTCGGGCAGGTTCGATGCGCAACACCGTTACGGGCACGACGCGTTGGTCGTCTCCCCATACTTGTGTCATGCCGACCTTTTCGCCGACGATCGCTTTTTGTGCCATAAGGCCAAAACCTTTTCTCGAAATGTTTATAAATAATCCGTTTATTCGCACAAATGCTCCGCAGGCCTGGGCCGCACGGAGCACTCTTATCGTTTTCGCTGTGAGGTACCCGCAAACTCGCGGGCGCACACAGACATCAATTTTTTGAATTGATCTCTTCGTTTGAAACCACGCGATGCATGGCCACGAACGAAGTGTTTACTCTATCCACCCAGAATCACGACCCCAAACCAAAAAACCCAAGAAAATTGGATATTTTTAGGCTTGAAATTATTCGGTGCGAGCAATCAATGTCGCCTCAAAAGTGAGTCGTTCACCATCGCGAAAAATCTCGATTTTGACCGTTTGGCCAGGTACGGCATCACGAATAGCAGCCACCAAACCAGCCTGACCATCAATCGGTTCGCCGTCAACGGCTAAAACCACATCGTCAACCAAGATGCCGGCCTTATCTGCTGGTGAGCCAGGCTGCACATTTGTGATGATCGCGCCTTGACCGCCGTCCTCACGTGCGGCCAAACCAACACCAAGAAAACCTTCTTTGCGCACGGCACCGTTCGCCTGCTCGCGCAACTGCTCGATCACGATCAAAACTTCGTCGACCGAAATCGAAAAACCAATGTTGTTGGCGGACGACTCTGAGTCTCCTCTAGCAACGGCGGTATTTATACCAACCACTTCACCTTTGAGGTTCACCAGTGGCCCACCCGAGTTGCCCGACGAAATCGCGGCATCAGTTTGAATCAAACTGTTCAGCGCACCCGAGTCAGTTTCGATCGTGCGCTTCAACGCCGAAACGATGCCCGAAGTTACCGTCGGCCCGCCGTCAAGTGCCAAGGCGTATCCAATCGCAACAACCGTGTCGCCAATTTGCACGCTGCCAGGTTTTGCAAAAGTTGCCACAACGAGACCCTTTGCATCGACCTTGATCAATGCCAAATCGTTGCCTGCATCGCTTGCCAGAATTTTTGCAGCCCGCGGCTCGGTCTCGCCTGCGAAACGCACGACCACTTCAGAAGCATCGGCGACCACATGTGCATTCGTCAAGATCTCGCCATCAGATGTCAAAACGACACCCGTGCCGACAGCACGACCGCCACCAGCTTCATCGTTGACCGTAGTTGAAATTGTGACGACACTGTTGGCCAGACGTTCGGCAACTTTTGCGATTAGCGAGTCGCCGCTCGATTCGTCTGCGCTTGCAACAACAACAGGCGCCGAAGTTACCTGCGTTGTAGATTCGGCGTTATTTAAATCAACAAGATTTGCATCTTGGGCGACATATGTGCCGATGATGCCGCCGAACAAACCGAACACTGCGGCAACAAATACAACACCGAATCTGCGTCGCGGAGATCGCCGATCTTCGACGTGATTATGCGACGATGAGTCGTCGTGATCTTGTGGCGACATCTCTAATTGCGCTGGCAACTGTGGCGGCGGCAACTGCGACGAATTCTCGTTGAGGTTGAAATCGCTCATAAATAATTTCTAATACCCAAGATACCCAAACACTCGTCGTAGTGACGAAATTTACCGAATTCTTAGGCGTTTTGAATCTTGATTTCGATGTCGACGCCGGCAGGCAACTCTAAGCGCTGCAGACTGTCGATTGTCTTGGCGTTCGGGTCAACGATGTCGATCAGACGCTTGTGAATGCGCATCTCAAAGTGCTCGCGCGAGTCTTTGTCGACGTGCGGTCCACGAATGACCGTGAAACGATGCTTGTCTGTCGGCAGAGGAATCGGCCCACGCACCGTTGCACTCGTACGAGTGACGGTTTCAACGATCTTCTTTGCAGAATCGTCGATGTTCTGATGATCAAACGCCTTTAGACGGATACGAATGCTCTGTGCCATCAGCGTTTACCAGTTCTCGACGATCTACTTGAGAATCTTCGTTACGCGTCCGGCGCCAACTGTGCGGCCACCTTCACGAATTGCGAAGCGAAGACCTTCGTCCATCGCGATCGCCTTGCCGAGTTCAACTGTCATCGTCACGTTGTCGCCAGGCATAACCATCTCGGTGCCCTTTGGCAACTCGACGGTGCCGGTTACGTCAGTTGTTCTAAAGAAGAACTGTGGTCGGTAGTTGTTGAAGAAAGGCTTGTGGCGTCCGCCTTCTTCTTTCTTCAACACGTAGACCTGACCTTCAAAGTTTGTGTGTGGAGTGATCGAACCTGGGGCGCAAAGCACCTGACCTCGCTCAACTTCTTCTTTCTTGGTGCCTCGCAGAAGTGCACCGATGTTGTCGCCTGCTTGACCTTCGTCGAGCAACTTGCGGAACATTTCAACGCCTGTGCAGACAGTCTTTTGCGTGTCACGCAAACCGACGATTTCGATTTCGTCGCCAGTGTGCACTTTGCCTTGCTCAACTTTGCCGGTTACTACGGTGCCACGACCAGTGATCGTGAACACGTCTTCGATCGGCATCAAGAACGGCTTGTCAAGTTCACGCTTCGGCTCTGGAATTGACTTGTCGCATGCAGCCATGAGCTCCATGATCTTTTCTTGCCATGCTGCATCGCCTTCAAGCGCTTTGAGTGCAGACACACGGACAACTGGGCAACCTTTGCCGTCGAACTCATATGAAGTAAGCAGATCGCGAACTTCTTCTTCGACAAGTTGCAACATTTCTTCGTCGTCAACCATGTCGGCTTTGTTGAGAGCAACGACGATGTATGGCACACCGACTTGCTTTGCGAGCAACACGTGCTCACGAGTCTGTGGCATCGGGCCGTCGGTTGCAGCAACCACCAAGATTGCACCGTCTACCTGTGCGGCACCGGTGATCATGTTCTTGATGTAGTCGGCGTGACCTGGCATGTCGACGTGTGCGTAGTGACGGTTCTCGGTGTTGTATTCAATGTGAGCGATCGAGATCGTAATACCACGAGCTTTTTCTTCAGGAGCCTTGTCGATTTGATCGAAAGGTGTGTAGTCGGCAAGACCCTTGCTGGCAAGCGTCTTTGAAATCGCCGCGGTCAAAGTCGTTTTGCCGTGGTCAATGTGGCCCATCGTGCCGATATTGACGTGTGGCTTGTTGCGCTCGAATTTCGCTTTGCTCATTGTTCTTCTCTCCTGTTATTGCTGGTTACTTTTGAAACTTTGGCTTGCTCGGTTATTCGCCGCGCACGCGCTTGATGATTTCGGTTGATATTGCTTCGGGCACCTGCTGATACGAATGAAACTGCATCGTGTAAGTCGCACGCCCTTGAGTGCGAGAACGCAGGTCTGTACTGTATCCGAACATTTCAGAAAGCGGAACCTGTGAGCGCACGATTTGTGCGTTTCCATTGGCTTCCATGCCTTCAATTCGGCCTCGGCGGCTTGAAAGGTCGCCAATTACGTCACCCATGTAGTCCTCTGGGGTTACTACTTCTACTGCCATGATCGGCTCAAGCAAGATCGGTCGGGCCAACTGTGCGGCCTTGCGAAACACCATTTGACCGGCAATCTTGAATGCCATTTCGCTCGAGTCAACATCGTGGTACTGACCGTCGACCAATGAAACTTTGACATCCACGGTCGGATAACCAGCGAGCACACCCGAATCGAGCGCCGACTGAATGCCTTGATTCACCGGCTGAATATATTCGCGCGGAATTCGACCGCCGGTGATTTCGTCTTCGAATTGATATCCGCCGCCCGGGCCACTCGGCTCGATCGTCACTTTGACAACTGCGAACTGACCCGAACCACCGGTTTGTTTGATGTGTCGGTATTCGATGTTCTCGATTTTCTTTGTGACTGTTTCGCGATAGGCAACTTGCGGCTTGCCAACTGTTGCGTCAACCGCGAACTCGCGTTGCATTCGGTCGACAAGAATCTCGAGGTGCAACTCACCCATTCCCGAAATAACCGTCTGACCGGTTTCTTCGTCGGTACGCACTCTGAAGGTTGGGTCTTCATCTGACAATGACTTCAACGCCTTGCCGAGTTTGTCTTGGTCGTTCTTGGTCTTTGGCTCGATCGCGACGTGAATTACCGGCTCAGGAAA
>DOHD01000013.1:0-4472 GCA_003535455.1 Acidimicrobium sp. | reverse complement strand
ACGATGTCGCCCGCCATTGCGAACTCGATGTCTTCGCGCTGGTTCGCGTGCATCAACAACAAACGACCTACGCGCTCGCGCTTTTCTTTGACCGAGTTGTAGACCTCGTCACCCTTGGTGATCGTGCCCGAATAAACCCTGAAGTATGTCAAGCGACCGAATGGATCTGCCACGATCTTGAATGCGAGTGCCGAGAACGGCGCTTTCTCGTCGGCGTCGCGCGTGAGGTTTTCGTCGCCGTTGACATTGGTGCCGGTTGCGGCCGGAATATCGAGTGGGCATGGCATGTAGTCGACCACGCAGTCGAGCATTTGTTGCACGCCCTTGTTTTTGAATGCAGAACCGCAGAGGATCGGCACGAAACTAAACGCCAGCGTGCCTTTACGAATGCCAGTGCGAAGATCTTCTTCGCTGAGGTCATCGTTGGCCAAGAACTTCTCCATTAGTTGTTCGTCTTCAGATGCAACAAGATCGAGCAATTCGGCGCGATATTGCTTTGCTTTGTCTAGATAATCAGCCGGAATTTCTTCTTCGTGATATGGCGAATCTTTCTCGTCGCCTTCCCAAACAATCGACTTCATTTTTACGATGTCAATAAGGCCTTTGAAATTTGCCTCAGCGCCATATGGCAACTGCAACACCGCAGGCACAGTTTGCAGACGATCTTTGATCATGTCGAGCGTGCGATAAAAGTTCGCCCCGGTGCGGTCCATTTTGTTGATGAAGCACATGCGCGGAACCTTGTATTTATTGGCTTGGCGCCACACTGTTTCAGTTTGCGGCTCGACGCCTGCAACCGAGTCGAACACCGCAACTGCGCCGTCAAGCACACGCAACGAACGCTCTACTTCGATTGTGAAGTCAACGTGACCAGGTGTGTCAATGATGTTGATTCGATGACCGCGCCAAACAGCCGTTGTTGCCGCCGACGTAATGGTGATACCACGCTCTTGTTCTTGCACCATGAAGTCCATAACGGCTGCACCTTCGTGCACTTCACCGATTTTGTATGTCTTACCGGTGTAATAAAGAACTCGCTCAGTAGTTGTCGTCTTGCCGGCGTCAATGTGCGCCATGATGCCGATATTTCGATATTTATCTAGTGGATACTCGCGTGATGGCATGGGGGTGTACCTATTTACTTGTTCTGCTAATTACCAGCGGTAGTGAGCGAACGCTTTGTTCGACTCGGCCATCTTCTGCATGTCTTCGCGCTTTTTCATCGATGCGCCAAGACCGTTTGATGCGTCCATCAATTCGCTTGCCAAACATTCAGCCATCGTTTTTTCGCGGCGAGCACGCGCGTTCTCCACGATCCAACGAATTGCAAGAGTTGTTGCACGACGCGGACGAACCTCGACAGGCACTTGATATGTTGCACCACCGACTCGACGACTGCGAACTTCTAGCGGCGGCTTGACATTGTCGACAGCGCGTTTGACCGCGGTGAGTGGCTCGGCACCCATTTTTGATTCCATTACTTTCATCGCGTCATAAACAATTGATTCGGCGATGCTCTTCTTGCCGTGCAACATAACTTTGTTGACGATCTGTGTAACTAGTGCTGAACGATAAACCGGATCTGCTGCGAACTCGCGGCGAGCGACTGGACCTTTGCGTGGCATTTATTAATCCTTTACTTTTTCTTCGCGCCGTAGCTGCTGCGAGATTGCTTGCGATCTTTTACTCCGGCGGCATCAAGTGCGCCACGAATAACTTTGTAACGAACACCCGGCAAGTCGCGCACACGACCACCACGCACCAGCACGATCGAGTGCTCTTGCAAATTGTGACCCTCGCCCGGAATGTAAGCGGTGATTTCAACGCCACTTGTCAGACGCACACGGGCAACCTTGCGCAAAGCCGAGTTTGGCTTTTTGGGTGTTGTCGTGAAAACGCGGGTGCATACGCCACGACGCTGTGGTGAACCTTTGAGCGCAGGAGTCTTAGTCTTTGAAGACTTCGAGCTTCGACCCTGGCGGATCAACTGTTGAATTGTGGGCACGCAAACGACCTTTTCTGAAATTGCTTGATTGAAAACCGACTAACAAAAACACCCCAAAACGGGACAGTGAATACTACGGTTCAACGCCTCGTCTCGGCAACCTGCCCCAACTAGATGATTGTCTAGTTATTGCTGTTATTGAGCGATGTCAGTGTCGGCGACGCCGTCGGCGGTGTCGTCTGACCTAGTTGCGAAACCAGCATCTGGCGCCGACTCGAGTGCTTGCGCAGTCGCGTCGCTGACAGATTCAAAGTCTGGTTCGGCATCGACTTCATCGGCGACAACCTCGGCCACAACTTCATCGACTGGCTCATCGTCGGCGACATAGTTGCCTTGCAAGCCTGCCAAATATGCGGCCGGGTCGGCTTCGTCATCGCTCGAGTAATAAGGCATCGGCACATAATCTGGTGCGCTGACATCAAACAAGTTGTAACGATCCATACCAGTACCAGCAGGGATCAACTTTCCGATGATGATGTTTTCTTTCAGGCCAACCAAATGGTCTGACTTGCCATCAATCGCCGCTTCAGTGAGCACGCGCGTCGTCTCTTGGAACGATGCCGCCGACAACCACGACTCGGTTGCCAACGATGCCTTGGTGATACCCATCAACTCTGGGCGACCTTCGGCCGGCTTCTTTCCTGATTCGACGATTGCGCGGTTGACATCACGAAACTCTTTTGAGTCGGCACGATGACCTGGCAAGAAATGTGTGTCGCCAGGTTCTTGCACGCTTACGCGTCGTGTCATCTGACGAACAATCAACTCAATGTGCTTGTCGTGAATCGCAACACCCTGGTCGCGATAAACCCTTTGCACTTCTTCGACGAGATACTGCTGAGTTTCACGAATGCCCTTGATCTGCATCAGTTCTTTTGGATCAAGTGGGCCGTCGGTGATTCGATCTCCNNATGATCTCGATTTCTACACCTTGATCATCGACGAACTTGATCGGAATACCCTTGCCTTCGTCTTCAAGAATTCGCACAACACCGGTCACGGGCACAAGTCGTGCCGAGCCTTTCGGGTTGCGCGCTTCGAAGAGTTCAACGACGCGCGGCAAACCACCGGCGATGTCCTTACCAGCAACACCACCAGTATGGAAGGTACGCATCGTCAACTGGGTACCAGGTTCACCGATCGATTGAGCAGCAATAACGCCAACTGCTTCACCAAGTTCGATGTCTTTGCCTGTCGCCAGCGAACGACCATAACACTTGGCGCAAACGCCAATTTCGGCATCGCATGTCAACACCGAACGAACACGCACACGCGTGACTTTCGGATCATTTCGCAGAATTGCCATTTCTTCGTCGCCAACGATCGTGTTGCGTGGCATTACCGAGCCATCGCTGAGCTCAACATCATTGAGCAACGCACGACCAAACAACTTCGTCTCAAGGTATGAGCGTGTGTTGGCCGTATCGGCCGCAACATTTTCGACCCACACACCGAGTGTCGTGCCACAGTCATCTTCGCGAACGATCAATTCTTGCGCCACGTCATGCAGACGACGAGTCAAATAACCCGAGTCAGCGGTACGCAACGCGGTGTCGACAAGACCTTTGCGTGCACCAGGAGTTGCAATGAAGTATTCAAGGGTTTGCAGACCTTCACGGAAGTTGCTCTTGATCGGACGAGGAATCATGTCACCGCGAGGGTTAGCCACGAGACCGCGCATACCTGCAATCTGACGCATCTGGGTCATGTTTCCACGAGCACCAGAGTTGATCATCATGTCAACAGGATTGAATCGCAGTTCTTTGAACTCTTTCTCCATGGCTTGTTGCACATCTGATGTCGCTGCAGTCCAGATGCGCACTTCTTGGCTTCGACGCTCACCGTCGGTGATAATGCCACGACGGAACTGTGTCTCAACTTTTTCGGCCTGCTTCTCGTAGCCATCAAGAATGCCACGCTTGGCAGCCGGTGTCTTGACGTCATCAACCGAGACAGTCAAACCCGATTGTGACGCATAGCGATAGCAAAGATTCTTGATCGCATCAAGCGATGAGGCGATCACTGCTTTTGGATAGTTGTCGCTCAGTCGTTCGACTATGACACCGAATTCTTTTTTCTTTACCGGCGCGGTGATGTGTCCGAATCGCTTCGAGAAATCTTTCGGCAATACCTCTTCAAACAGCATGCGACCTGCGGTTGTTTCGAAATACGACGCGTTGCCGACGTCGTCTTTTTCAAGAACTTTGATTTTGGCGTGCAGTTTCAGACTGCCTTCGTCAAGTGCACGAGTGATCTCCCACATTGACTTGAACACGCGACCTTCGCCAGCCAAACCAGCGTCATCGCGAGTCAAATAGAAACCACCAATTACAAGGTCTTGCTGCGGGGTCACAATTGGTCGACCAGATGCTGGTGACAAAATGTTGTTCGCCGAAAGCATCAACACACGAGCCTCTGCTTGAGCTTCAACCGACAATGGCAAGTGAACTGCCATTTGGTCACCGTC